>CAZKNV010000023.1:6046-11427 GCA_964554145.1 uncultured Burkholderiaceae bacterium | reverse complement strand
CCATCTCGACCGGCACCAGCAACTGAAACAGCGTTCGGCCGATGCGCCGGTCGGTATTCTGGTCGTTCGAAGCACTGGCCACCAGTTCACGCAACAGCGGTCCCTGCGTGCGCTGCGCGCGCACTTCGGCACGTGCTCGCTTGGTGTCCAGCGTGTAGGCGATTGTTGCTTCGTCGTGCGGGCCGGCGTGCGTGACCGCGGTGATGAAGTCGTAGTCGGCGCCTCGATAAGTTGCGTCGAGCGGTCGCCGCAATGCACCGGTGCCCGAGCGTACGACGCCGGTGACGGCATAGCGTCCAGGCGTCGCCGTGTTCTGCACCTGCAATGAACGCCAGGCCTCGGCCGCGCGATCGAGATAGAGCTCGATCAGCACAAGGTGGCCCACGCGCGGCCACCTGCGCACAGGCCGCTTCGGGTCGGCCTCGCGCTCCCTGGCTGCACGCTCGTTGTCCTCGCGCAGCCGATCGTCGGCCTCGCGCACACCTTGCGCGACGAGTTGCGCTGACTGGCCCACGCTGATGCCGGTGCCGCCGCTGCCGATCATCGTGGCGGCGATCTCGAAGAGCGCCGGTGCATCAGACTGCGCCTCGGCTATGCGTTGCGCCCACGCGATCGTCGCCTGGCGCACGGTGCGCACGAGGTCAAGGGGGCGCAGCTCCCCTTCCTGGCCGAGCCCGACCACGATCACCGCTTCCGGCCGCGGCGGCTGCCACGGGTTTTCTGGATCCGCCCGCGTGTTCATGAACACCTGGTGCGTGCCCGGCGGCTCCGGGTACAGGCCGACCTTCAGCGAGTCGTCCATCGCACCGCCGATCAGCCGGTTCATCACGAACTCTGTGCCGGACAGACGCAGCGACCGATAGTGGCCGAGAAGCAGGGGCTGGCGGATGAAGCTCAAGTCACCGTTGATGACCGTGACCTGCAATGCGGCACCGCGCGCCGCAGGTCCGGCGATCGGCTGCCGGCTGTCAAGCGCGAGCAGCTCGCGCGTGTTGTCGGGTGGCGGACCGGCGACGCGTGTACGCGAAGGCCGGCTGCGCGCACGCGCCGCTGGGAGGGGGGCGGCGCCTCGCACGCCCGGCGTTTCGGCTAGCGGCTGCAACAGATTGGTGGTGCCGGTGTCGAGCAATTCGCGGTAGGCCTCGAAAGCCTCCTTCTTGTCGGGCAGGCCGCCATGCTCGCAGTCGAGCTTCCAGGTGCGCACGCCGGGCAGGCGCGCACTGCGCACCGTCACGCGGCCGTCACCGTCATCAGGCGCGTCGAGATAGACCAGCCCTTCATCGCCGATCTCGTAGCCGTCGGGTGTGAAGCGGGCCTCGCCTACCACCAACTTCAGCTTGTCCTTGAACGACTCGAGGTCGCCTGAGACCTGAGCGTCGAGGCGCTTGCGCAACGCCACGGCACGGTCGAGCACGTCCTGCGGCGGCACGCCCCAGGTGTAGGCCTCGATCTGCAGTCCCTCGTGGTGCCACCAGCTGTTTTCGCGCACGCGCCTGAGGTCCTCTTCGGCAAGCGTCTGCCACGTGGCGTGCTTGTCGAGCGCGAGCTTGGCGTCGAGCAACTCCGCCTGCAGTTGAATAAAGCCGGGCAATCGAGCCATCAACGCGCGCGCTGCACGGTCCTGGAAAGGCGCGCCGAACGCCACCAGCGCGTTGCCGAAGGTGTCGTCGCCCGACAGCACCTGCATCGGTGCCCATGAACCCGCATTCGGGGTGCCGAGCATCAACAGGCGCGCGTCGGGGTGCGCCATCATGCGTTGCCACACCGCGGGCCGCTCGAGTTGCATCGTGCGCGCGAGGACACCGCCCATCGAGTGGGCGAGCAGTTGCACGGGCTTGCCGCTGGCAGCGCGCGCGTCGAGTGCCGCTCCCACCGCGACCGCCAGGCGACGCGCCTCCTCTTCGATCGGCCGGCGCCAGTCGAACGCGAACTCGATCACCTCATGCGTTTTCGCCAAGTACTCGGCGATGTCGTCGTAGCTCATCCCTATCGGCCCGTCGGGCTCGACGCCGTCGGGCTGGCCGGGCTTGTAGTCGAGCCGCTTCAGGCCGTTGATAAGACGCCAGCCGAGCCAGATGCGTTTGCCATTGACCTTCAGGTTGCTGCCCAGGATGCCCGGCAAAACGAACACCGCCGGCCTGTCGCTCGCCGGCTGGCCATCGTCGGTGCCGCCGCGCACACGGCGGCCGCGCACTCCGGTAGACGACTCGCCTGACCACGACAGTGGCCCGATAACGCGAAAGCCGGTGGGCGTGTTCTGTGTGAGCGCGTTCACCACCGCTTCAGCCGTGCGTTCGTTGCTGAAGTAGTTGAAATGCGAGACCTTGCCGCCCTGGTCGAGCACGAAGCTGGCGCCCGCCGCACGCGGTGCACCGCCATACATCGAGCGCGTCTGCACCACCAGGTCGTTGTCGGTCCAGTAAAAGGCGTCGGCGAGCAGTGTCTTCAGCCACGACGTGACCGAGTCGCCCTCGATGTCGCCGGCCACCACGCGCAACTCGCCGGGGATCGCTTCGTCCACCGCGTGCAGCCACTGCACCAGCGGGCTGTCGGGGATCTGCGCCGCCAGGCCCGGAATCTTCAGCGGGTCGGCTCGGCGTTGCGCCACTTCACCCAAGAATTCCACGAGCACGGGCGCGACCGGAATGCCGGCCAGCTCCAGCGTCCACTTGAACACCGACAGATAGGCGTCGAGCCGCTTGGAGGCGAGCAGCGTGCCGCGCGCCGGGCACGCCACGCGCACGATGCGCTCGACCTTGATGCCGCGCTTGCGCACGACGCTGGCGAGGGACTTCAGCGCGTCGCGCTGCGCCTTGTATTCATCCCCCTTGAAGAATCCCAGATCGTCAGAATTCAACTCAGGGTTCGCGCAGACGCGCGCCATCACCTCCGCCACCAGCCCGCCACGCGAATGGGTGACCAGGTGCAGCCGCGCGCCCTGCGGCATCGCCTGCGCGAGCGTCAAGGCGTTGCTGATCGGACTCACGCCAAGCGTTGGATGATCCAGCCCGTAGACGCGGTTGGCGTACTTGGTGAACAGCGAGCGCACGTGCTGCGGGTGCAGCGACCACAGCTTGCCGAACGAGCCGCTGGTCGTGGAGAACGTGCCATGCACGAACACCAGCAACGGCCCGCCATCAGGTGGCGCCTGTGCGAGCGGGGCGCTCGTGCCCTTGAGCGGCGGCAGCGCCTCGGGTGCGAGGGCATACAGGCCGGCGGTGACCTGGTCGTCAACGCGCTCCACCGCCTTCGCTGCGATGAAATCGACCGCGGGGTTCCTGACGAGCCCGGTGACGACGTCGACCGCGGTCAGCAGCACGTCGCCCAGGAAGCCGCGCGTCGTACCGCGTGTAGCGACTCCCTGCTCGAGTCCGCGCCATTGCAATTGCGCAGGAACTCTCACTTCGCTGGGCGCTGGCTGATCGACACCGCCGCGCCCACGGCTGCGCTTGATCTCGCCCTGCTGCGCGAGCATCAGGTCGCGCGCGGTCTCGGGATGCAGGGTCAGCGCCGGTCCGCCGGCGATATGCAGCACGACCACATCCTGGCCCGGCACGGCGGTAACGCGCACCTCACCGCCCACACCGCGCTGGGCACCGACGCGCACCGATTGCTTGAGGACGCCTCGCGTCAGTCCGGCCGGCAGCGGCGCCGCGCCACGCGTCGTGCCTGATGGCTGCGCCTGACCGGGGACGATGAAAGTGATTGGCTGTGCCGCGTTTGTCGCCATGGGTTCGGTTCCTGATGTCTTAGCCGCGCGTGCGTCGGCGCGAGCGCTTGCGCGCCGAGGTTGTTTCCGCCGTCGCATTGCGTGCCACTTTCTTCACCGCGCCACGTTGGCGCGTCGCAGCGGGTGCGCGCACGATAAAGCTGTTGTTGACCCAACCTTCGATGTCGGTGGGCCCTTCGACTTCGACCTTGCTCCAGCGATCACCGGGTTGCAGCAACAGCACCACTGCTCTCTTCACTAGCGGAGGCGCCACCGTATCGAATGACGCATCGGGACCCTTGCGTATGTTGAGCGTGTCTGCCGTCACGACATAGCGAGGCGGCGCATCGTCACTGCGACCGAGCACGCGGCCGGCGATTGCCGCCAGCGGAAATGCGGGCCCCGGGTCCTGCTTGCGTCCGCGCGCAATGTCTTCGTGGCCGAGCACGTCCTCCAGCCGGTAGTGGTCGACCAGCAATTCGGCCAGCTCGAGCGCACGCGAGATCTGTACTTCGGGATACACATGCCAGGGCCGCACACCGCCGCCATGCTTGTGTTCGGCAAGCATGACCTCGCCGGCGGGGTACTCCTTGCCGAACCAGGCGACGCACTTGTCGCCAACCCGCTTCATCCAGCCCGCGTTGTCCATCTCGATACCGATCGACCAGTGGTTCAACCCGACCAGTCCGTTCCATTGGCTGACGCCCGCATGCCAGGTGACGACGTCGAACGGTGCGAGCTGCACGATGCGCCCGTCACACGCCAGCACCACATGCGCCGACGCGTTGCCCTGCGGCTTGCGCGTGCAGAGCGACTCGACCGAACTGTCGCACGACCGGCCCGCGGTGTAGTGGAAGACGAGGTAGCGCGGCTTCAACTTGCCGCCGTGATTCGGCGTGGCGCGGAAGCTGACGCCGTCGCCGACAAGGCGGTGATTCCGGATGCTCAGCATGCGAGTGCTCAGACCGTGAACGGCCGCTGGGCGACGAAGCGCGCCACGGCGCCCAACGACAGCGCGCGTGCCCTGGCCGCCGCAGCCTTGCGTTTCTTATTTGCCATGGGGCCCCGTTTCGAGTAAGAGCGCGATCATCGCGGCAATCGACCGCTATATCAACAGGTTCGATGTACAAACCGGCTGTGAATAATCAATACATCCGACCGTGGCGAATCCCAGGCTGATCTTTCTCTTTAGCGGTCACATGATCGATCAGATGGATCGCAAGTCTGCGCGGTTTCCGCCGGAGTGTGAGCCGAGGATCGCTGATGAGATTGATGCAAAGTTGACCGAGCTTGGCGCGGGCGCCATGGACCTCGGGATCACTCAAGGTGCGTGCGGAGGAGATCTGTTGTTTGCCGAGGCCATGCTCAAACGGGGCGCGGCGTTGCAGCTGTATCTGCCCTTCGCCGAAGAAACGTTCGTGAAGGAATCCGTCGATTTCAGGAAGGCATCGTCCAACGTGCCCGATCGTTGGCGCGATCGGTTCCTAGCCGTTCGACGCCATCCATCGGTACGAACTACAGTCATGCCCGCCGGCGGATCCGCAGAGCGTGGCGATGTATTCGAACGCTGCAATCTCTGGATGCTCGAGCGTGCACTATCGTTCGGCGCGGGCAACGTGCGATTCATCTGCGTGTGGAACGGCGCGGGCGGCGACGGGCCGGGCGGCACAGA
>CAZKNV010000023.1:0-5946 GCA_964554145.1 uncultured Burkholderiaceae bacterium | reverse complement strand
ACCTCGATGGAGCTGCCCTATCCCGCCTGCGTACTCAATATTTCCGAGCCGGGAGACACGCTGCGCCGAATGCATGAGACGACGCGCAATCGGCAGTTGTTCTTCTATCTGCGAAACAAGAGTGGACGGCGCTGGAACGCAATTTTCCTTTCAGGTGGCGGCAACGACCTGATGGATGCCTTGTGGAACAAGCAGGCGCAGCGTTCAGAAATCCTGGTCAGGCCCAACGCGCCCGGCAGCATCGACCAGTCGAATCTGCGGTCGGTCATCAACGACGACGCGCTGGATGCGCTGCTTAACTACATCAAGGTCAACGTTGCGCAGATCGTCGCGCAGGGCCGCGACGGCGGCGACAGCGACAGCAAGGACGTTCCGCTGTTCATGCACACCTACGCGCTTGCGCAGCCGCGCGACGCGCCGGTACGGATCGTCGGCGGAGGACCGTGGCTGTTTCCGGCGTGCGTATGGCTGGGGATCGACCCGGCGCTCTGGTTGGACCTCAGCCGATTGCTGCTAGAGGAACTCGCAGCCTGCATCAAGTCAATCGACCTGCCGAATTTTCATGTGGTCGATACGCTGACTCTGACGACGACGCTGATACCCGCGGCTGCGGGAACAAGCGGAGACTCGAACGACTGGGACAACGAAATCCATCCCAATCGCCGCGGCTACAAAAAGCTCGCTGCTACCTGGACCGAGGAGATCGGCAGGCTGCTGCCCTGATGTAGGTTCTCAGAAAGGAGGCTTCATGGCACGAGCAAAGGTATTCGTGAGCTACGACTACGACAACGACGCGGCGATCAAGATGTTGCTGGTGAATCAGTCCAAGTTGCCTGACACGCCGTTCGACATCTGGGACTCGTCCGTCAAGGAGCACATCGATGGCGACTGGCAGGCGCGCGTCAAGGCCAAGATGAGGAACGTTGACGCGGTCTGCGTGCTGTGCGGTGAGCGTACGCACATGGCGACCGGTGTGGCGATCGAGCTGCGGATCGCCAAGGAAATCGGCGCCAAGTATTTCCTACTGCAAGGGTACAAAGACAAGACGTGCACCAAGCCCAGCACGGCGTCGTCGACTGACAAGATGTACAACTGGACTTGGGAGAACCTGAAGACTTTGATCCATGGTAGTCGCTGATGCCGGACGTTGATCAGGCGAAACTCTGGAACGAGCCGAAGGAGGGCGACCAGTACCCGAAAAACGAGAAGTGGCACAGCCATCTGCTCGATCAGTACAAACTATATGTTGAGATGGCCGATCGCATCAGCCAGCGACGTACGACGGCGAACAGCTATTTCCTGAGCGTGAACTCGGCCATCCTAGCGTTTGTTGGATACCTAACATCCAAAGACTCTACGGAGCTCCTATGGCTGCTTGCTGTGGCTGGCAGCGTTCTCAGCTACCTGTGGTACGCGATCATCATCTCGTACAGGAACCTGAACACGGCCAAGTGGGAGGTGGTGCACGAAATTGAGAAGCGCCTGCCGATCAGCCCGTACGACGCGGAGTGGGCGGCTGTTCAGCGCGGGACGAACCCACTGCTTTACCGGCCCATATCGCACGTCGAGGCGTGGGTGCCGTGGGCCTTCTTTGCACTACATGTGTTCGTGTTCGTCAGGATGTTTCCTTGGCAAGCCTTTGTACACGCACTGAACCGGTGACAAAGAAGCTCGCTGTTAAGGAAAGCGCAACCAGCCACGCATATCGGCGATCCGTCCCACGGGAGCAATGAATATGCATAGAGAACAACACGTTGTCTGGCAATAGCTATCGTTATGTTTGCTGCAACCAGCTGCGGCATTTTTCCTCTTTACACGGCGCGCAATGATCCTCTTTGCTCCGAGGGGCGTAAGGATTGCACTCATTCTGCGCCGCGGGCACGTGAAAGCATCACGCTTGAACACCTCGAAGCGAAGCTACTTCGTGATTGTCTTTCGCTTGGCCACGGTGTCCTTGTGGAAAGTAACCTGACGCTGGTCCGGTTGACTGCCGGGTTGGGATTGTTACGAACCATTTCTGGCGACCTTGGCATTCTCGAAGATCTCACGGTACTTTGCCAACGCCCTCTCGAATGGAGTGGAACCATCCTTGAGCTTGGTGTAAATAGCCCAGTGCCAGATGTCATGAGGCGAAAGTTGGTCAGAGCGAAAATGCTTGGGCAAAATTTCCTTCAACCCCTTTTCCACACGCGCAAAGTCGTTTTCCGAATACTTGAACACACGCGCTGTGACGTACAGAAGATCGTAATGAGGCAGAACGTGCACCGTTTCCGAAGCGTCCGACGCGAAGACGCCTCGCCACTCACCGTCTGCACGCCTGATGAAATACAGCGGCGCGATGGGAATTGTGGTCAACACACAGACGGCACCAATAGCATGCATCGCTGTTCCAATAACCATCGACTCCTTCGCAGGGTCACGACCGATAGCTCTTGCGTAAGCCCCATACGGACGAACGTGCCCAGCGAGAACGTTCTTCGCGAAGTGGGGTAAGACTTCAATTGCAAGTTCGCGAGCGGATGCCATAGCTAGCTACTCAGACGCCCAACAAAGAGCTAAGGGCGCACCACTTTTGGCGCGTACCGCTTGACCGCAATGTAGGCATCATTTCCACAGCTTGAACAGCCAGGTGACTTCCTGAGAGGCAGTTGCCAGAACTACCCCAACAATGAGCCAGACGATTCCAACAACCTCTATATGCAAATTTCCCGCTCCGAACGATTCCAGTCGATCTCGTATCTCTTTATCGGATGCATCGCGGACTAGTTTTTCCGCCTCAATCTCTTTTCCCCACTTTGTCGCTTCCGTTTGCACTTGTGCTTGTGCGTCAAGCGCGAGGCGTTTGACGGTCTCGACGTTCTTCTCAAGTGCATTGAGGCGATCCTCAATCTTTGGTTCAGCGGGTAACCCGTGCCAGCCGTACCCATAGGCAGAGCCCACGACTCCTCCGGCGGCGACTCCAGTTAACCCGATAGTGCGCGATTCTGACGTCCACCGCGGGAAGCGTTGCATCCAGCTTTGAAGCATCTCAATCAAGCTTGGACGCTGGAAAACGCGACGCTTGTCACGCAGGCCGACGGCAACCGTCAAGATGCCAAAAATCTCAAGACACATTCCCGTATAGCGAACGCGATCATCAGCGCTTCCGGGAAGAAACGTCGCCACTAGCGCAACTGCGCCGATAACGACAAATGCTCCCCACGCAGGCCAAGCTTCCCACCACCACCTTCCTAAGGCCCGAAGCCACTGCATCATGCGTTTGATCGTTGCGTCCCCGAAGCTACGTGATGCCTAACGTGCGAGGTAACCCGACCGCGGGAGCGACGCTGTAGCGGTCGCTGACCGACATGTTAGAGCGCGTTCTGTCCTGGAAACTTCCCATCACTATCGCTATTCCACCGTCCATTGCGATATACAAAACCGCCGACCCCAAACCTACGACGCGAAACAGCGTTTATCCGACCAGCCGCTCAGTCTGGCCTATGCTTGACGGGCCATCTCAATCACGCACGCAGCGACGGCAAGGCAGAAAGCGGAATTCTGTGAATGTCCGGCACCGGCTAACATCCGACATCTCCGCGATTTCGCGCAGAATCGAACAAAGCGGACGTATGTTCGCAAATGATTTCTCACGACTTTGACGTTAGCCGCACGTCGTAAGACAGCTCGCCGAGGCACCCAACGATCTCGCAGCGGTGGGCCCGGCCCACCGCTGCGATATCACGCTGACTCCACCTCGAACAGGCTGGACCGCACCGAACGCTGTTTGCCCGGAGGAACGCGCTTCTTGATCTGCCGCATTTGAGCCGCCGTCAACGGACCCGCATCAGCCTCGTACTGCGGCAGCAGCTTGACCGCCATGCTGTGCAAGGCGATATGAATGGCCTGCGTTTCATCGACGCCGAGGTGTTCTGCCAGACGCTTGGCGGTGTCGCGGGTCACACCGGTCGCGCTGTCGGTGGAGCGATACCGGAACGTTATCTGGTCCGCGGCGCCGCGGGTAGCCATGGATGACTTCCAAGCATTGGATATCCTGAAGATATCGGTCTTCTGAGAACCTACACTGAAACGAATTTACTCGGCGTTACTTCGCTACGCCCAACCCAGCCCAGTACTGCTTGAACGCCGATGCCTCGACTGCGAAAGTCCCATCGACCACCGCGAGGCTGATCGGCCGCCACCAGCTGATGTCCCATAGCCAGGTCGTGCCGGTCAGGTTGAGCACGGTCGCCTCGGTGTTGCCCCACGGATTGCGCAGGATGATGTACTTGCGGCCATCGCGATAATCCCATCCGAGGATCGTGTAGCAGTGCGAGCCGACCACGTTGGCGTCGGCATATACGACTTTCTTCGGCGCCTCGTCGCCCGACGAATAGGTCCAGGCCGTCATCGGATTGAACGTCCGGCCACCCAGCGAGTTGGCGCGCACGGTGTCCCATAGTTTGTCGGCCGTCTCGCCGGCGGTGTTGACATACTGGCGATGACCCCCGGTCAGTTGAGCCGTGGCCCAGACGCAGTCACCCCATGCCGTCGCGAGTATGTCGGGATGGTCTCCGCTAATACCGGTCTTCAGCTTCGCGTAGGCTTTCTCGTAGACAGCCGGCCAGATCTCGCCGGCCTCGCTCGAGCGGCAGTACAGGAATCCGCCGCTGCCATTCAGCGGAACGGTGTCGGTGACCTCGATCTCCTTGTCGAGTTGTCCGCCGGAATCAGGCTTGAAGAATTGAATCATGTTGAAATATTGATCCTGGCCAGTGCCGGTGGCCCGGGTCAAATGGCGGATCCGATACGGCATCGCCCAGGAAACGGCCGAAAGCGCCGCGATGTAGTAACAGTTGGCAACCGCGCCCTGGATCGGGTCAAAAAACTCGGTGGTTTCGTTGAAGAAGCGACCTGCGTCGCCCCAGCTTGCGCCGGGCGGCGTCCAGTCCGTCGCCTTTCCCACCGTCTTGGGATCGGGAGCTACCGTGGCGAGCACGGCCTTCGTCAACACGCGGGCCAGTCTTTGCAGGCGATCGCGATCGGGCAGGCGCAGCGTCAGGATGATCTGGTTGCCGCTTATCTCGGCGCGCTGAACCGGAATGGTTCCGACGTGTGCGACGTTGTAGCGTGGCCCGAGATCGGACAGGCGCTCGATGTTCGACACGGCATCGATCGGTACTTCGAGGTCGTTGACGTTCATGCTTAACTCGACGTCCAGCAATGGCGAGCGCGCGGGCTCGAGCTGCATGTTCTCGTTCAGACGAAAGCCCGCGTACAACGGACCCTGAAACTTCGGATCGAACAACTCCTCGTAGGGCGTCTGCAGAATGTCTTCGAGCAGCCGGCGCTTGTCGCTGATCAGCTTCCAGTTGATGCGGCGGCCCGTGACGACCTCGGCCAGAGCGTAGGGGTTGATGACGGCTGAACGCGGTGCGACGTCAACCGAAGACGTGCGCGTAACCGCGGTTGCTGCGGTGTCGGCGATGGTGTCTGTCATTGTTTCCTCCCCGAGCGTCGGACTGACTCGCTATTTTTAGCGCCGCCACATGGGCACCCGCAAGCGCGCATTCATGGCGGACCCGCGATCGTGGGATAGCTTGGTGAATACAGTGGCCGCTTTACTGGTTCGTCTACGGCGGCGTTTCCATCAGGCTCATCGCGATCGCTATCAGCACGGTGATGATGGAGCCGACAAGACCGCCGATCGCGAGTCCTTTGCCGGTGGTTCTGCGCTGCCTGATGTCGAAGTAAGCGAAACCGGCGAGCCCGAGCGCGACCGCCGACAGAGCGAGCGCGCCGATGATCGTGTCCTCGTCGTTTTCTCCGTTGGCCAGGCCGATCACCACCAGCGCGACGATAACGAGACTCCAGATCGCTTTTACACTGCGCTTCGTGGGCACGGACGGAACATCTGGCGCGGCGACTCGCTTGATGCCCAGTCTTTCCAGCCGCTGCACGATTTTC
>CAZKNV010000022.1:0-11511 GCA_964554145.1 uncultured Burkholderiaceae bacterium | reverse complement strand
TCAGCTTGAATACCTTCAGCTTGGCGGAAGAAGGCACGTGCGGCCCGCGGCACAGGTCGATGAAGCTGCCTTCGCGATACAGCGAAATATCTTCATTCGCTGGAATCGACGCGATGATCTCGGCCTTGTACTTCTCACCGATCGAATTGAAGAACTTCACCGCGTCATCGCGCTTCCAGACTTCGCGCACGACCGGCTCGTCCTTCTTCGCCAGTTCGGCCATCTTCTGCTCGATCGCTTCGAGATCCTCCGGCGTAAAAGGACGCTTGTACGAGAAGTCGTAATAAAAACCGTTCTCGATCACCGGGCCGATCGTCACCTGCGCGTCGGGGAACAACTCCTTGACCGCATATGCGAGCAGATGCGCGGTTGAATGCCGGATGATGTCGATGCCATCGGCGTCGCGGTCGGTGACGATCGCGACATCGGCATCACGGTCGATCAGGTATGCCGTGTCGACCAGCTTGCCGTCAACCCTGGCGGCAACTGCCGCCTTTGCGAGCCCGGGGCCGATGGACGACGCCACTTGCGCCGCTGTCACGGGCTGGTCAAATGAACGGCTTGAGCCGTCGGGTAATCGAATTGAAATCATCAGTCGTTGCTCCTATCAAAAAAAAGTGCGGCGAGCCGCACTTTTTTTCGAAAGGCGAACTCGTCCCGTCATCAAGAGCCGGTAAACGTAGTTCGGAACGTCATTTGATGCCTTTCATGTTGTCTTGTCTGAGGACTGGTAGGCGCGATTGGACTCGAACCAACGACCCCCACCATGTCAAGGTGGTGCTCTAACCAGCTGAGCTACGCGCCTGGGGGGCGAAGTATAAGCCATGCGTTGCTCGTGTACGCGACCGCTTTGCGGTCGCACGTGCACTCGCAACGATTAGTTAGCGCGCCGCTCCTTCGGAGCGGCCGTGCGGGCGGCGCGAATTCAATGGCAAGGGAAGATGTCAGTCGATTCGCCGCTGGTTCGCGCCACTCACCTCCGACGCGCGCTGAACACGCCTTTTACTTCCCTCACGGCAGCCAGCACGCGGGCAACGTCGGCGGCGCTGCGAATTTCGACTGTGAACAGCATTCGCGCTTCGCCCTGCGCGCTGCTCGAGTTGACGCCAACAACGTTCAGCTTTTCGCGCGCATAGACCTCAGAGATGTCGCGCAGCAAGCCGGGGCGATCCTGTGCCATTACGAGCAACTCGACCGGATACATAGCATCCGGTTGCGCGCCCCACGCAACGTCGATCACACGCTCCGGTGCACGCTTGACGAGCGAGTGCAGGTTCGAGCAGCTTGCACGGTGAATCGACACGCCCTTGCCACGCGTGACATAGCCGACGATTTCATCGGGCGGCGCCGGGCGGCAGCAGCGTGCGAGCTGCGTTAACAGCGAATCGACGCCGACCACCAGCACCTTGCCCTTGCCGGCGGGCGCCTCGCGCGGCTTGCCGATCAATGGCGCAGGCGTCGTTTCAGGCAGCGGCGCCGTTGGCGTCAGCGCTTGCTCGAGCGAGCGCATGCTGAATTCTTCCTTGGTCGCCGCAGCGGACAATTGCTCGACGCTGCCAAAACCGAGACGCTTGGCAAGCTCGTCAAGCTTGACTGCTGTCTTGCCGAGCCGTTGCAACTCCCTTTCGATCAGCTCGCGGCCGGCCGCGACCGATTGCTCGTACTCGAGCGCGTTGAACCATTGTCTGACCTTGGCGCGCGAGCGTGCGCTGTTCAGATAGCCGAGTTCCGCGTTCAGCCAATCGCGGCTCGGGCCACCGGTCTTGGCCGAAATAATCTCCACCGTCTGCCCATTTTCCAACCGCGTGTTCAGCGGAACCATGACACCGTTGACGCGCGCGCCACGGCACCGGTAGCCGACCTCCGAATGAATGTGGAAGGCGAAGTCGACCGGCGTGGCGCCGGCGGGTAACTCGACCACACGCGCCTGCGGCGTCAGTACATAGATACGCTCGTCGCGTGCGCGTTCGGCGCTGGTGGCAACAGTCGCGGATGGCGGCTCGACCTCATCGCGCCAGGCAAGTAACTGGCGCAGCCATGCGACTCTCTGCTCATCGCTGCCGTGCTGCTTGCCGCCTTGCTTGCCGCCTTCCTTGTATCGCCAATGCGCCGCCAGCCCGAGCTCGGCTGACTCGTGCATTTGCCGCGTACGTATCTGTATTTCGAGCGTACGGCCGTGCCGATCGGTCACGACCGTGTGCAGCGACTGATAGCCGTTCGGCTTCGGACGCGCGATGTAATCGTCGTAGTCGCCAGCGACTGGCGACCACTCCTGATGAATCAACGACAGCGCCTGGTAGCACTGTGCAACGTCGCTGAGATGTTCGCCCCCGGTCGCTGCGCGCCCGCCCCGCGCGGGGGCTGGCGATGCGCTTGGGGCGGCCCGGCGCGCATCGCCAACGATCACTCGCAAGCCGCGCACATCACGCAACTGATCGAACGCGAGCCGCTTGGTGCGCATCTTGTTGACGATGCTGTAAATGTGTTTCGGCCGGCCGGCGACTTCGCCTCCAATCCCTGCTTCGGCCAGCAACGCGCGCAGTCGCACCTGCGCATCTTCGATAAAACTCTGGCGCTCGATTCGTTTTTCTTCGAGAAGATGGGCAACTTCCCTGTAAGTCTCCGGCTCAAGAAAGCGGAACGACAGGTCTTCCAGCTCCCACTTCAACTGCCAGATACCGAGCCGGTTGGCCAGCGGCGCGTACAGGCGCATCGTTTCGCGCGCAATCGGCTCCGGGCCCGCTTGTCTGGTCGCCGCGTAATAGCGCAGCGTTTGCAAGCGCGACGCCAGGCGCAGCAGGACAACTCTCAGATCGTTCGCCATTGCGAGCAACATGCGGCGCAGCGCCTCGGCCTGATCGTCAACCCCGTGCTTTCTTGTTACCGACTCGCCTTGTTTGCGGGTCAGCTCCGACAGCTTCATCAACTGCCGCAGATCCGCGACCAGTTGTGCAATGCCGGCGCCGAAGCGCGCGCGCAACCACTCGTCGGGCTCGCGCAGCACGTCGTACACACCGAACAGGCAGGCAGCGCAAAGCAGATCGGCATCGCCGCGCAGCGGCGCAATGATCTCTGCGGTGCCGCGCGCATGCGCGAGAAACGCTTCGCCGGTCGCGAGCGATCTCTCCTGGTAAAGGGGCTCGACCAGCGCAAGCGTGCGCTCGAGATCGAGCACTGCCGGAGGCGGTTCAATTGACTGCTCGATAGGCATAACAGCAAGGATATAGGTCGGGCGCACAATTCCGCGATGCTGAGAACGCTGTTCGATCGCCTGACGCGATCACCGTCGGTCGCGATTCCGGATCATCTTTGGACTTCGACGCTTGCGTCATTGCCGTTCGTTGCGCGGCTTCACGGAGACGAGCGCAGCCGATTGCGCACACTGGCGGCGCAACTGCTCGCCGATAAGCAAATGGCCGGCGCGGCCGGTCTCGAATTGACCGCCGCCATGCAGGTCAACATCGCCGTGCAGGCATGCCTGCCGGTGCTGAACCTGGGGCTCGACTGGTATCGCGGTTGGAAAAGCATCGTTGTATATCCAAGCGAATTCCTCGTGCCGCGCAGCGTTACCGACGATGACGGCGTCGTGCATGAGTACATCGAACCGATCACCGGCGAAGCGTGGGATCGCGGGCCACTGGTGTTGTCATGGGAGGACGCGCAGCGGACGGCTACCGGCGCGGGTGCCGCGTACTCGGTGGTGATTCACGAGTTCGTGCACAAGATCGACCTATTGGACCGCGAGGCCGATGGTGTGCCGCCGTTCTTATCCACCAGGCATTCGCAGCTAACCGTTGAGCGTTGGCGGCGCGTTCTGCACGAGGCTTTCAACCGCTTCGCCGCCGAAGTAGAGCTGGTCGAAGCCGGACTACCCGGCGAACTCGATCCGGAATCGGATGAAGTGGATCGCTATTTCGCGCACTTACCGTTTGATGCTTATGCCGCGCAGGATGAAGCCGAGTTCTTTGCGGTGTCGAGTGAAGCCTTCTTCGTCGAGCCTACCCGGCTACAGCAGGCGTTTCCCGATTGGTATGCGTTGCTTGCGCAATTTTTCCTGCAGGACCCTTTGGCTACGAGCGCATGAAGCGCCTGTTGATCGTTTATCACTCGATGACCGGCGCGGCGCAGCAGTTGGCGGCAGCGGCGCACACGGCGGCGAGTGATGAATCCGGATGCACGGCGCAGCTGATGGTGGCCGCCGCAGCCGGTGTTGACGATGTCGTGGTGGCAGACGCCTATCTTTTCGTCACTCCGGAGAATCTTGCAACGATGGCGGGCCGCATGAAAGATTTTTTCGATCGCGTTTACTACGGCGTGCTCGACAAGATCAACGGCCGGCCCTATGCGACGATCATCGCGGCAGGCACCGACGGCGAAGGCGCCGCGCGGCAGATCCAGCGCATCGCGACCGGGCTGCGTCTGAAGGAAATCGCACCGCCGCTGGTGGTGCGCAACGGCGCGCAGACGCCAGAGCAAATACTGGCGCCGAAGATCGTGAACGAAGAGAGCCTGGTGCAGGCCCGCGAACTGGGCGCAGCGCTCGCGGCCGGCCTGGCGAGCGGCGTGTTCTAGCGGGCATCGAGCAGAAAGTCGCGAACGATCGCGATTTCGTTCACAAGCATCAATGTCGGCGCGTGGCCGATGCCCGGAATCTCGATCATCTTCGCCTTAGGTCCGCGTGCGGCCATTTCAGCCAGCGTTGTGCGCGACAACAGATCGGAATTCTCGCCTCGGATGACCAACGTTGGGCAGCGGACGTTGTCGTACAGCGACCATAAAGCGGCTTCGTCGGCTGCGGTCCGTTCGGGCGTGGCCGCCTTGAACGGCACAGCGATGCGCGGGTCGTAGTGCAGCGTCCAGCGCGCACCATCGCGCTTTAATCCAGGCTCGACCAGCTCGCGCCAATCTTCGCGTCGCGTCAATCCGAACGGCTTGGCAATCGTCGAAATGTAGTCGACGGCCTGATCGACGGTCGCAAACGACATCGGTACGCCGACGTAGTCGCCGATGCGCGCGATCGCAGCGGCATCGAGCCGCGGGCCGACATCGTTGAGGACCAACCGGCGAATCGGCGAGCCCTCCTGGCCGGCGAGCGCGATCCCGATCAATCCGCCCATCGAGGTGCCGACCCAATCGATGTGTTCAACATCAAGCCGCGCGATCAGCGTCACCATATCGGCAACGTACTGCGGTACACCGTATTGCATCGGATCGCGTAGGTAATCGCTGCGGCCGCGGCCGACCACATCGGGACATACGACTCGATAATCGGGTGCCAGTGCACGCGCCAGCCGGTCGAAATCGCGTCCAAGCCGCGTCAGCCCATGCACACAGATCAGTACGCGGGGATTTTCAGCCGCGCCCCATTCCGCATAAGCCATCTTATGCAGCCCCGAAGGACTCAGGCATTGCACGCTATGCAAGCGCGGCTCGTCTCGCCTGCTCACGATGGCATACTCATCGAGGGTAATAACGGAGCAGATTAATGTTGAAAGGCAAGACGGCGTTGGTAACCGGCTCGACCAGCGGCATTGGCCTTGGCATTGCGGCTGCGCTGGCGGGCCAGGGCGCGAACATTGTGATCAATGGTTTTGGCGCGCCCGACGTGATTAAGAATGTCGAAAGCCAGCTGCAAGTGCACAAGGTGCGCACGCTCTATCACGGCGCCGACATGGGCAAGCCGGCAGAGATCGAGCAAATGATGCGCGCCGCCGAGGCGACGTTCGGACGTGTCGATATCCTGGTGAATAACGCCGGCATCCAACATGTGGCGCCGATCGAGTCGTTTCCGGTCGACCGCTGGGACGCGATCATTGCGATCAATCTAAGCTCCGCCTTTCATACGACGCGACTGGCGCTGCCGAAGATGAAGCAGGCCAATTGGGGACGCATTATCAACGTGGCCTCAGTCCATGGCCTGGTCGCATCGGCCGAAAAATCGGCGTACGTCGCGGCCAAGCATGGCGTCGTCGGGCTCACGAAGACCGTCGCGCTGGAAACGGCGCAAACCGGGGTAACTTGCAACGCGATCTGCCCTGGCTGGGTGCTGACGCCGCTGGTGCAAAAGCAGGTCGATGTGCGTGTCGCGCGTGAAAAACTCGAGCAGGAAGCTGCGGAAAAGGCCTTGCTCGGAGAGAAGCAGCCGTCAATGCAGTTCGTAACGCCGGAACAATTGGGCGCGCTGGCCGTGTTTCTATGCAGTGCTGCAGCGGATCAGGTTCGTGGCGCTGCATGGAACGTCGATGGCGGCTGGTGCGCGCAATAGATGCATCAACACGGCGCCCGAAGGTCAAACACTTCCGTTCCACAGGTGCACGCGGTCCCGCCCCGCGTGCTTGGCGGCGTACAGCGATTCATCGGCGCGCCGCACCAGTTCGCTCGAATCTCCGAAGTCCGACGATTCGCAAAGACCAATGCTTACCGTGACCCGAAGATCGCTGTCAAAGCCCGCCCAGGAGAACTTGCGAACAGCGTCGATCAGCCGCTCGACCACCGCCAGTGCGGCGCCGCCTTCGCTGTCGGCGAGTAGCAGCGCAAACTCGTCGCCGCCCAGGCGAGCAGCAAAATCAGTGTCGCGCAAGTTCGCGCGAATCACGTCGCCAAGCTGGCGCAGCACCGAATCACCGGTCAGATGCGAATAGCGGTCGTTGATCTGCTTGAAGCCGTCGATATCGGCCACCACCAGCCCGAAGCGCAAGGTGCCGGCGCGCGCACGGGCGCACCAGCTTTCCAGTTCCTTCGTGAACGAACGGCGATTCGCAAGGCCGGTTAATTCGTCTTCGAGCGCGAGGCGTTCAAGACGCGAGCGGGATTGTTCGAGATCGCGCGTTTGTTGATGCAGCGCTGCGGTCTGCGTGCGGAGTTTCTGCAGCTCGGCACGCGCTTCGTGCAATCGCGCGCGCTGCGTGCTTAGCCGACCGTCGAGCCGCGTTTTTACTTCGACATAACGCTTGTGATGAAACAGCGCCAGCTGAAAATCGGCGCGCGCTTCGTACAGCGCAGATAACCGCTCGTGTGAATCAGCGGGCCGCCGCAGATCACCCAGCTCTTCGGCCTGCATCAACGCCGGCGCCAGAATGGTGAGCCCTTCGTGTTCGCGCCCGGCGCCGACCAGGTGATAACCGAGCTCAAGCTTCGCCTGCACTTCGCGCAGGCGAAAGCCGCTTTGTGCCGCTTCCATGACCGCAGCGTTCAAATCGGCAAGGCCTTCGTTGAATTTGCCCAGCCAGCAGCGCGCGGCACCGCGTTGAATGCGAGCGGCAATCGCGTTGGCACGATCGGTCGTGCCCGACAGCACCTCGAGCGCAACTTCGAAGTGCTCTTCGGCATCGGCCATGCGGCGCGCCACGGTACCGGCGTCCCCGGCCAGGGCAGCGCGCAGCCCTTCATTGGCATCGACCAAGCCAAATTGCAGCACCACCATGCCTTCATCAGCCGCCGAACCCGACGGCAGCTCAAGCGCAGATTTCAGCGACTCGCGCGCTGCCTCGAAATCGCCGAGCATCGTGTGCACCGTCGATTGGTGCACCAGCGCTCTGCGTGCGCCGGCGTGATCGTTATGCTGCCGCGCGAGTTTTTGCACCTGGGCGAAGCCGTCGAGCGCCTCGCCGTATTCGCCAAGCTCGCAACAGGCACTCGCGAGCTGCGTGTTGACCCTGCACTGCGCAGCCACGTCTTCCTGGGCGCGATAGACCTGCTCGGCTTGCGACAGCTGGCGGATCGCACCCGACCAGTCGCCGACCTGCATCAGCGCCGATCCTGCGATGAAGTGGGCCCGCGCCATCAAACCATCGGCCGTGCGCGCGCGCGCCACGCTTTGCGCACGTAACGCGAACACGACCGCATCATGCGGCTCGGTGTTGATCAGTTTTTCCGCGCGCTCGATTAACGCATACGGATCGATCTGGTCGGTCGCGCGGCGCGCGGCATTGTCGTGAGCAAGATCGTTCACGCCGGTTCCATCTGCCGGCCCCAGCGGTTCGCTCGCACGCTTCATCGATCGAGCGCCCATGTCCCAGGTGCAACCGCGTTACGAAGATTTTCAGGCACGTCCGGATAATGCGGGACCGCCGCGACCCGATATCGCGCAAATGGATCGGAAAACGGCCGCATCATCATCCTACGGTTTTCGAACATGCAGGAAACGCCGCTGGGCACTCACGGGCCTCTCGCTGGTGCGCGCGGACACACTCACGCCCGCCGTACACTTCGCCGTACGCTTTTGTGCATCGCCCTTCCCTCCGCAGCCAGTTTATCCGCGAACGTAGGGCTCGGGCGGTCCCGGAATTGCGTCGGGCGCGTCGGTGTCGGGGGCAGTCGTGTCAGGTCCGGATAATGAGCGCGGCAACTGAGCGCCCGGGCGGTTATGCCAGTAACGGTAATCCTCCTGACGCGAAGCAGAAACGGTAGCTCGCCCATCAGGCGTGAAGCGCCATTGGACCGCGCCCGCATGATCCGTTCGGAACAATGGTATGTTTTTGGCGCGGTAGCGTGCGACAACCTCCGGATCGGGATGGCGGAAGCGATTTCGGTACCCGGCCTGCGCGACCGCCGATGCCGCGCCCAGCGAATCGAGCAGCGGCTCGCTCGACGAGGTGCGGCTCCCATGATGCGGGGCTGCGAGCCAGGTTGCACGCAGCGCCGGCATTCGTGCCAGCAGCGCGGCTTCATCTGCCAGCGGCACATCGCCGGTCACCAACAATCGCGTCGCGCCCGAACTAATCAGAACCACGCAACTCATCGAGTTCGTCGTGCGCTTGGTTTCGTAATCAATTGGCGCTGGATGCAGGACTGCGAATACCAGCATTCCCGTGCTCCATTGCATTCCGGACTGGCACCGTTCGACATCGGCACGCCCGCCGAGCGTCGGATGCCGCGGTGCGATCGACGAGATAACGCGATCGACCTCGAGCCCGCGCAGCACCGATGCGGCGCCGCCCGAATGATCGCTGTCCAGATGCGACACGATCAATCCGTCGAGCCGGCCGATACCACGATGGCGCAGATACGGCAGGATGATTCGTTCACCGGCATCGGTATCGCTCGAATAGCGTGGGCCGGCGTCGTACAACCACACTTGATCGGCGGTTTCGACGAGCAATGCCGATCCCTGGCCGACATCGAGCGCCGTGACCCACACTTCGTTATCGGCGGCGCGCGTCGCGGGCCACACGAACATCGGCAACAAGGCCACAGCGCCGATCGCACGCAATGGCCATCCGGGCGGAGCCAGCAGCCAGGCAACGCCGATGCCGGCCAGAACAAGCAGCGCCAACGGCGGTGTTGCCACCGGCAAAATCGCCCATGAAAACGACGACGCCCATTCCAATCCGGCCGCCAGCACCGCAAAGATCGCATTTGCAAGGCCGAGGATCGGTTGAGCGATTACCGACACCGGCGCCGGAAGCATGGTGAGCGCAGCGCCGATCAACGCCAGCGGCGTGACCGCCCAACTGACGACCGGAATCGCGATTGCGTTGACCAGGGGCGAAACGATCGAGAGCTGATGAAACAACAGAACGGTGGCAGGAATCAGCGCCAGAGTCACCGCGACCTGCACGCGAGCCGCCACGCGCAACACGTTACGCCCTGTTGAGGATGCAGCGCGCAGCTGCCCCTGCTTGGCGCCTGCCGCGGCAGGCCTGCCCTGTACCACCCATACGATCGCGGCCACTGCGCCAAACGATAGCCAGAAGCCGGCTGCCAGCACGGCCCACGGGTCGAGCAGGCACACGAGTGCCGCCGCGAGTGCGAGCGATGTTGCAACTCCGATGCGAGAATTCAGAAGCCATGCAATGCCGACGGTAGCGACCATCAGTACCGTACGCTGCGCCGGAACGCCCCAACCTGCCATTAGCGCGTACAAAAAGGCCGCTATCAACCCCGCCAGAACTGCAGCCGTCTGGGCAGCGGAATGCGCCAACAAGATCGGTGAGCGCCGCCACAGTGCTCCGACGACAAGCCCGACCAGACTGGCAATCATCGTGATGTGCAGGCCGGAGATGCTGACCAGATGGCCGATACCGGTGCGATTGAACAACGTCCAATCGGCGTCGCCAATCGCGCGCTGATCGCCCAGCACGAGCGCGAGTAATACGCCGCCGTAGCGCTTGTCCGCAAGTTCCGGTTGCAGCCGATCGCGCAACCAAGAGCGTGCACGCTGGATTGCATAGCGCGGCTGCCACACCATCGCCTGCGTGCGCGTCCGCCCAGGATCGTTGCGACCGGCGCGCACATAGCCTGAAGCGCGCAGATTGCGTTCGAGCATCCAGGCCTCGAAATCAAAGCCGCCAGGATTCATCGTGCCGTGCGGCCGCTTCAGCCGCACCGTGAACGCCCAGCGCTCGCCCGGTTGCACTGCATTGTTGCCGCTGTACCAACCGAGCAGGACGCGTGACGGCACGCGAACATCGGGCGTCACGACACGTTCGACGTCGAACTCAAAGCGCACGCCGCGCTCAAGCTTCACCGGCAAGCTGGCGATCGCGCCGATAACGGCGATGTCGCGGCCTTCGTCATCGAACGCAAGCCCATCGGCCATGCGCCACGCGGCATGACCGGCGGCGTATGCAAAGCCGAGCAATCCGATCGCGATCAGCATTACCGTGCGCGCAAGCGATCGCTTCCGGAATCGCACGGCTACCAGCAGCATTACCACCCCGACGCCGCCGAGCAACGCAATGCTCATTGCGCTTGGCAGCGTTGGCTGCCGCTGCAACACGCAGACACCAAGGACGAATGCGACCAACGCTGCCAATCTCATAAGACGGGCATCAGGATCGCATCAGACCGTCGGTCCCATTGCGGCGAGTCTACGCAGCGACACTTGCGGGTGTTCACCCTAAACTTCGCGTATGCCACGCAAATACTTTCGCAAGGTAATGCCGAATGTCGACAAGGTGCGCGAATACAAAGCGCTGTCCATGTTCGGCGACAGCCTGTTCCACCCGGCGCTGTGGCATCTCAACCGCCGCTCGGCGGCCGGCGGCGTTGCGGTCGGGCTCTTTTGCGGATTGATCCCGGGACCACTGCAAATGCTGGGCGCCGCGATCGTCTGCGTGTTTCTGCGTGTGAATCTTCCGCTGGCGCTGGTGGCGACGCTGTACACCAACCCGTTCACGATCGTGCCGCTGTATTTGCTTGCGTATCAGATCGGCGGTTTCATACTCGGCACCCGAGGAGTTGCAAAACCCGTGTCGCTCCCCGAATGGGATTGGACCAGCGTGGCGGCGTCGATGGAAGCGATGAGCCGCTGGATGATGGGACTCGGTGCACCCTTGGCATTGGGTATCGTCATGCTCGCCTGCATTCTTTCGATACTCGGCTATGCGACGGTGCGCGGAATCTGGAGCCTTTATCTGCGGCGCGCATGGCAGGCGCGGCGTCAGCGCTGGCGCGAGTGACCAGGGCCTGTTCACCCTAAAACATGAGATGCGTTGGGTCGCAATGCGGATGGATGCGCGAAGAGCGGCGCTGTCGAATGGTGGTTCCATTCGCAAGCCGCTCGCCAAA
>CAZKNV010000021.1:0-11809 GCA_964554145.1 uncultured Burkholderiaceae bacterium | reverse complement strand
GCCGCAGACCGACGAGCATTTGGACATCCTGCTGCTGCTGGGAATCGATGCGGGCGCGATTGCGCTTACCAAAATCGATGCTGTGCCCGCCGAAAGAGTCGATGAAGTGCTGCAGCAACTCGCCGATCGTGTGCACGGTACGGCTGCGGCCGACTGGCCCGTGTTTCCCGTTTCTTCGCTAAGCGGCGACGGCATCGATGCACTGAAAGTGCATCTGCTCGATACCGCCGCGCACCGCCATGCACGAACGATTGCTGGTTACTTTCGGATGGCGGTCGATCGTTGTTTTACGTTATCCGGCGTCGGCACCGTCGTGACCGGCACCGTTCACGCAGGGGCGATTCGGGTCGGCGAATCGGTCAGCATTGGACCGGCCGCTCACGGCGCATTGACCGCGCGTGTGCGTTCGATTCACGCGCAGGACCGATCGAGCGACGCCGGGGTTGCCGGGCAGCGCTGCGCACTTAACCTGGCAGGAATCGAAAAGGCGCAGGTCGAGCGCGGTATGTGGGTTCAGGCGCAACCGCTCGCGAACTTCGCCGAGCGCTTCGACGCAACGCTGACCTTGTCGCCGCGCGTCGCAAAGTCGCTCGGCTCTTCGACAGTGCATCTGCATCACGGCACCGCCGATGCAATGGCGCGCATCGCCGTTCTCGACGCGACTCGCATCGAGCCGGGCGAGTCGCAGCTTGTGTCATTGACGCTCGACCGTCCACTGGCAGTGTGCCGCGGCGACCGCTTCGTGATTCGCGACGGCTCGGCACAGCACACGCTCGGCGGTGGCGTAGTGCTCGACGTCATGCCGCCGGGGTCGGCCGTACGTCGTGGCCGGCGCGCGCCTGCGCGTCTGCAACTGCTGACGGCGCTGCGCGACTTGTCTTCGGTCGATGCGTTACGCGCATGGCTTGATCGGCAGCCGGTGTCGCTCGTGCAGCTCGCTTCCAGCTGGAATCTACGCGACGACGAAGTGCGGAATCTGATCGATGCCAGCGGCGCGCATGTTGCTGCCGGCATCGCCCTGTCCGCCGAACATTGGCAACGCTTGCGCAGCGAGGTCGTTACGGCGATCGGGCTTGCGCATCAACGTGAGCCTGAAATGCCGGGAGTCGAGCAGCAGCGTTTGCGACGCATGATCGCGCCCGCGCTCGATATCGACGTATTCGGTGCGGTAATCGATGAGCTGCTCAAACAATCGTCCCTGCAGCGGCGCGGCGCATTTCTCGCGCTGCCGTCACACACGGCAGAGCTGGCAAAAGATCAGCGCGTGCGCTGGGAGCGCATCAAGCCGCTGCTGAACGATCGCAAGTTCGAGCCGCCGCGCGTGCGCGACATCGCGCGCGAAACCGGCATCGCCGAGATCGAGGTCCGGCATCTGTTAAAAACGGTTGCGCGCACCGGCGACGTGACGTTGGTTGCACATGACCATTTTTTCCTGACAACTGCCGTGGCGGAGCTCGCGGACATCGCACGCAACGTCGCCGAGCAACACGGCGCCACCCGCGCCGCCGACTTTCGCAACCAGATCGCCACCGGCCGCAAGCTAGCGATCCAGATCCTCGAATTCTTCGATCGGGTCGGCTACATGCGCAGGGTGCGCGACGATCATCTGGTAAGGCGCGCAAATCCATGGCGAGCTTAAGATTGCCTGCGACATCGTTAATCCGGAAGAGTGTCGTGTCCCGGTGGGCCGGCCAGACTTCAAATCTGGTAGGGGTTGCCAGCAATCCCTGGTGGGTTCGACTCCCATACTCTTCCGCCACGAATCGCCCGATCCCTGATGACTGATCCGCTCGCTGAACTGGCTACCGATTGTCTCTACGCGCCCGAACAGGACATGTGGGTGCGCTTTGACCCGGACGGTCGTGCGCGTATCGGTGCAACACACCTTGTGTCGGCGCACGGCCAGTTCATGCTGTTCACGCCGCGGCCGGCCGGTAGCACAATCGAGCGCGATCGCTCGCTCGGCGTGATGGAAACGGGCAAAACCGCGGTGGCGATCCATGCGCCTCTGTCTTGCCGCATCATCGAAGCCAATTCATCGGCGGTCGACAATATTCATTTGATCATTACCGATCCGTACGGCGCGGGGTGGCTGTTCCGTGTCGAGCCGACGGCGCTCGACGCCGAACGTACTGCGCTAATGGACGTCGCTGCCTATCGAAAATGGCTGCAGCCGCGGCTTGCCGAAAAGCTCGTGCCGCCGATCGACGATTTTTATACGGAAGATTTCGATATCGATCCCAACCGGGGATATTGATTGCGTGGACACAGCGGCCGACAAACTGGTGATCGTGCTGTGGTCGGCGGGACCGGAGCGGCCTTCGCTGGCGGCCGCTCCGTTCGTCTATGCACTGGCAGCTCGCGCGCTTGAGGTCGAGGTCGACATGCACTTCACCTCGACGACGGTACGCTGGCTGCTGCCCGGCGTAGCGGACGCCGCGTACACCGATGCCGAGCACACCAAGACCGTCGGCGATTTCATTCGCGAAGTCAAAGCCGCCGGGGTGCGGCTGCTGGCGTGCAGCATGGCGACGCACGAGCACGCGCGGGAGCAAGCGCTCATTGCCGAGTGCGACGGCCATGCAGGCGCCGCTACGGTCATCGCCGAGACGATGACCGGCCGAACGCGGACGCTGATGTTTTGAATTAGCCCATTTAGATGCCGTATCTCGACCGTCAGGACAATTAAACGCCTTCCCGCGCGTGCCGATGTTTAAGTCATGGCATAAGCGCGGGAGACGGCAATGTCGGACGATGTCAATGACGGTACGGATTCCAGCGACGATCTGCATCTGCTGGCGGGTGTGGTGGGGCTGGTCTCACTGGCGTTGATTGCGACCGCGCTGTTGGCGTAATAAAAACCGGCTAGTCGCGGTTAATCACGATGCCGCCGCGCAAATCGAGCGCGCCGCTGGCCGCCAGTTCATCAACTTGGCGCCGCATGAACTCAGAAAACGGTAATCGAAAGTAGCCCTCGTTGACGATCTCGGCATAGCGCGTGCCGTCGAAGCGTGCGATTAAATCGTGCAGGCCGATTTCACGCACGATCAACAAATGAAACTTGATCAACGTCCTGATGACGTTGCGCGCATTGCGTTCCGGGCTCGCTTCGAGTGCATCGAGCCGTTTGAACGCACGTTCAAGCGCCAGATTGACATCGGTAAACGGCGCACCGTGGCCGGGCACAACCCGCCGCGGCTGCAGATCCTTTATCAACTGCAGGATTGCGCGCTGCTCCGCAAACCCCGATTCGCCTTCGACCTCCGGAAATATTGCGCCAAAGCCGTATTCCCAGAGCGCGTCGGCGGAGATCAGCGTGCGGTCATGCACATTCCATAGAACAATGGAATTCGGGTCGTGCCCGGGCGACGCGAGAGCTTGCCATTCCTGGCCGCCCATTTGCAGACTGTCTCCGGGCCGAACCAGCGAGTCGTACATGAATCGATCGCACGATTGAGCGCACGCCGCATAGCCCAGCGTCGCTTCATCCCAGCGCTCGACCGCCGGGGCGTGCCCGGGCGGGATGACGATCATCGCGCCCAGCTGCTGCTTTATCAGCGCATTGCCGCCGCAGTGATCCGAATGCAGGTGCGTATTGATGATGCGCGTCAGTGTCCGTCCTTCGAGCCCATGGCGCACCAGTTGCAGTGTCTGATCGCTGTGCGTGACGTAGCCGGAATCGATCAAGGTCGCAGAGTCCTGATCGTCGAACAGCAATATGTTGTTCGAGGACACCCAGCCGCGCTCGAGCACGCGCATCGCCAACGGCAAGGATGCGGCAGCGGCCGTCACTCCGATGTACGCCGCTTCGTCAGTTGCGTCCACACTGCACGCTTTCGCTCGTCACTCATCTGCGACCACTGAGCGATTTCATCGATCGTGCGCAAGCAGCCTTCGCACCATCCGGTGCGCGCATCCATTGTGCACACTGAAATGCAGGGCGATGGCACCGTTGAGTGCTCGGGCAACGATGCCATCGCGTTCACAAGCGGACCGCACTGCGCTTTGCTTGCAGCCTTTGATTAAAACGGGCTGCATCGATGATGACGCGCTCGTGCGTCCCTTCGGAGATCAAGTCGTGGCCGTCGTGTGCGCTGGCTTGGAATGTCACTTTGCGACCATCGACATCGAGCACTTCGCAATGCACGCGCACGGTCAGGCCCGGCGGCGTAGCGGCAGTGTGCGAGAAATTGACATGCGTGCCGACCGATTGCTCACGCGGCCAATCGAGAAACGGCTTGATCGCCAGTTGACATACGCCTTCCATGAGTCCGATCAGAAACCCGGTGGCGAATGCCTCAGGCATCTCCCGGAACTCGGACCATTCCGGGTACAGGCCCGGCACTGTCTTGTTGTCCGGCACGGTGTAGTCGAAGTCCAATTGGATGCCAGGTTTTAGATCGGGCGACATGGACGCTGATCGCGCGCTTACGCCGCGAGCTTCGCGGTGATCGCATTGCCGGCGCGCGAATGTGCCTTGCGATCGAGTATGCCGCTGATCCACTGGCCGGTCGCGACTGCCTTTGCGAAGTCGATTCCGGTTTCGATGCCGAGTCCGTTCATCAGATACAAAACGTCCTCGGTGGCGACGTTGCCGGTGGCTCCTTTGGCATACGGACAGCCGCCTAGCCCCGCAATGCTGGAATCGAAGCTCGAGATGCCGAGCTCGAGGCATGCATACACGTTCGCGGTCGCCATGCCGTACGTGTCGTGAAAATGCCCGCTCACCTCGTCGAGGCCGTAAATGTCGAGCACCGCATCCATCACGCGCTTGGTCTTCTCGGGCGTGCCGGTGCCGATGGTGTCGGCCACGCCGACGTGCTGCACCCCGATTTCCTTCATTAGCCGCGCGACATGCGCTACAGCGCTCGGTTCGACGTCGCCCTGATACGGGCAGCCGAGCGCACACGAGATCGCACCGCGAATGCGGATGCCGTGCTGCTGCGCCTCGGCCGTGACCGGTCGGAATCGTTCGATCGACTCGTCGATCGAACAGTTGATGTTCTTCTGCGAGAACGCCTCGCTCGCTGCCGCGAACACGACGATTTCATCGGCTTTCGCCGCAAGCGCGCCTGCAAGACCTTTTGCGTTCGGCACCAGCACCGAGTAGGTGACGCCGGGCTTGCGCCGAATGCGCGACATCACCTCGGCTGCATCGCTCATCTGCGGCACCCACTTGGGGGAGACGAACGACGTAACTTCGATGCTCGTAAAGCCGGCGTCGGTCAGGCGATCGACGAGCTCGACCTTGACGTCGGCCGAAATCATCTGCTTCTCGTTCTGCAGCCCGTCGCGCGGCCCGACATCGACGATTTGTACGCGTTGGGGAATTGACATACAACACTCCTGCGGCAGACGTAATGTTAGCGCCGCTCCCCAGGACCTTCTGCGGTAAGCCGCACCAACTCTGTGCCCTCCGCGACTTGATCGCCGACCGCGAACAAAATTTCGGAAACCACGCCATCGCTCGGCGCGACGATCGTGTGCTCCATTTTCATCGCCTCCATGACCAGCAGCGGCGTGCCGCGCTCTACGCGAGCACCGGGCGAGGCATGAATCGCAATCAATTTGCCCGGCATCGGGGCCGTTAAGCGGCCGGTCTCGGCTTCGGCTGCGCCGGACTGCGCAATGATGTCGGCCAGTGCGAGCGTGCGATGCCGGCCGTTATGGAAGACGTGCAGTTCGTCGCCTGCGCGCACGACGTCCGCAGTCAATGTGTGCTGACCGAAGCGAATTGACATGCCAGAGGCCGCAGTGGCAGTGATTGCCAGTGCGGTGTCGACGCCGTCGTGATGAAACACGTAGCCGTCGCGCGCATATTCGAGATCGATATCGTGCACCCCGCTTCCCGAATTGAGCGTGATCGCGCGCCGGTACGTAGTGTTCAAACGCCAGCCGTGTGCTGAACCCCACGGATCGGCCGTTGCATCGTGTGCTTCGTCGGAGAGGACGCGAGCGCAGGCGAGGGCGAGCATCTCGTGCGAGATCGGCGCACCGCCCTTCGCATCAGGAAACAGGCGTTCACGCTCCTGCTCGATCAGTCCGGTGTGAACGTCACCTTGCGCGAAGCTTTCATTGGCAACCAGCCGCGACAAGAAGTCCACGTTGTTCGCCACGCCGACAATATGAAAATCGGCCAGCGCGGCCTGCATGCGTGTGAGCGCGTGCATGCGGTCTTCGCCCCAGACGATCAATTTGGCGATCATCGGGTCGTAGTACGGCGTGATCTGATCGCCGGCGCATACGCCGGCATCGATGCGTACCGGCGCAGGATCGTGAAATCTGTTGTCGTCGACGTTACGCCGGAACTCGACCGCGCTCGGCTGCGCCAGGTGCAAGAGCCTGCCGGTCGACGGCAAGAATCCGTTGTCCGGGTTCTCTGCGTAAATGCGCGCTTCGAACGCATGGCCGCGAATTGAAAGTTCATCCTGCTTCAATGGAAGCGGCTCGCCGGCTGCCACTCGCAGTTGCCATTCAACCAGGTCTTGCCCGGTAATCATTTCGGTCACCGGATGTTCGACCTGTAACCGCGTGTTCATCTCCATGAAGAAAAACTTGCCGCGCCCTTTAGCTGCAAATTCGTCGGCAATGAATTCGACAGTGCCTGCGCCTTCATACCCGACCGCCTTTGCGGCGGCGACTGCGGCTTCGCCCATCGCCCGGCGTCGCTCGGCCGTCATGCCGGGCGCCGGTGCTTCCTCGATGATCTTCTGATGCCGCCGCTGCACCGAACAGTCACGCTCGAAAAGATGCACCGCGTTGCCGTGACGATCGGCAAACACCTGGATCTCGATATGCCGCGGCCGCTCGAGATACTTTTCGATCAGCACATGGTCATCACCGAACGACGCTTTTGCCTCGCGCTGGCAGGAAGCGAGGGCAGCGACGAACTCGTCGCGCTTCGTCACTACGCGCATGCCCTTGCCGCCGCCGCCTGCACTGGCCTTGATCAGCACCGGGTAGCCGATCCGATTCGCTTGTGCGAGCAGGAAATCCTGCTCTTGTTCGTCGCCGTGATAGCCGGGTACCAACGGCACGCCGGCGCGCTCCATCAGCTTTTTCGCCTCACTCTTGCTGCCCATTGCGCGAATCGCCGACGGCGGCGGTCCGATGAACGTGACGTTCGCTTGAACCAGCGCTTGCGCAAACGATTCGTTCTCGGACAGAAAACCGTAACCGGGGTGCACGGCATCGGCGCCGGTCGAGCGCGCGGCCTCGATGATTCGATCGGCCCGCAAGTAGCTTTCAGTTGCCGCGGCAGCGCCGACGCGCACCGCTTCGTCAGCCATTGCAACGTGGCGGCTGCCTGCATCGGCGTCCGAATACACGGCAACGGTGCGAATCCCCATCCGCCGAGCGGTGGTCATCACACGGCAGGCGATCTCTCCGCGGTTGGCGATAAGAATCTTCTTGAACATGGTCATGCGCGGAGAGATCGCCGCGCGCTTCGCGCAGGCGGTGTAAAGCTCGCGGCCGGAGACCGCTCGGCACCGCGGTTGGTAATCAGTATTTTGCTAAACATTGCGACTCGGCGTGTTGGCGAACAACGGTCGCAGTACACGCGCGATAAAACGGAAGAGCTTCGGCAGCAGCCAAATCGCCAGAATCAGCAGCGCGATCACGATGCCGAGCGCGATCAGCGGATAGCTCAACACTAGCCACATCAGGCCGACAATGCCGATGTCTTCGCTGACCGACAAGCCGATGTTGGAAAACGGTTCGGGCGACGTATTGGCAGCGGCGCGTGCACCGGCCTTGGTGAAATGACTCGTTGCTGCGAGTGAGCCGCCGACGATCGCCGCGATCGTCGTCCATGCTGCGCTATCCATGCCGCCGAATACGCCGGCCGCCAGTGCCGCGCCGGCCGGAATTCGGATGAATGTCTGGATCGCATCCCATGCGGTATCGACTCCCGGAATCTTGTCGGCGACGAACTCGACCGCAAACATGGCGCCCGACGCGGCAAGCACCCACGGATGCTGCAGGATGGCGAGGCCGCCGGGCAGCTCGACCCAACCCGCGTAGCCGACCAGGCCGGCAATCAACAGCACCGCATACAAGCGGATGCCGCTCGCGAACCCGAGCACTGCGGCCAGCGCGATCAACTGCGGAAGATCGAAGGCGTTGTTCATTGCTCGTCGTTGGCAGCAGCCGCTTCGTAGTCGAGCACCCACTGCGGCTTGCGCTTGTCCAGAAACGAGCGCACGCCTTCGCGCCCGTCATCGCTGGCGCGAACGGCGGCGATGCGCTGCGCGGTATCGGCGACCAGCACATCGTCGATCGGGCGCGCAGTCAGATCGCGCACCAGTCGCTTCGATTCAGTGACTGCGCTTTGACTGGTCAACATCAATGCGCCGAGAATCTCATTGATCTTCGCATCCAGCTCCTCGGCCGGGACGATCTCATGCACGAGCCCGATGCGAAACGCCTCGGCGGCATCGAACTTTTCTGCGGTCAGGAAGTAGCGCCGCGCCGCATTGGGATGGACAGCTCGTATCACGTACGGGCCGATGGTGGCAGGAATGAGCCCAAGCTTGGTCTCGGACAGACAAAATGTGGTGTTGAACGCCGCCACTGCGACATCGCATGCCGCCACCAGCCCGATGCCACCGGCGTATGCGTCGCCATGCACGCGCGCAATGACCGGCTTCGGGCACTCGTAAATCGTGCGCAACATCGTCGCCAGCTTCAGAGCATCGGCGCGATTTTCTTCGTCCGAGTAGGCCGACATGCGCTTCATCCACTCAAGATCTGCGCCGGCGCAAAATGCCGGACCCTTGGCGGCGAGCACGATCGCGCGCACGCCGTGGTCGCTGCCGAGCTCGCCGAACGCCTGCGTCATCTCTGCGATCGACACCTCGTTGAACGCGTTGCGCACCGCTTCGCGCGCAAGCCAGACGACCGCGACTCGATGATTGATGCTGATTTCCAGTGTCTTTGAATTCATTTCGGTTGCAGATGCTGAATGAGGAATCGATCGAGCTCGGCGAGCGAGGCTTCGCGTGCTGCGGGATTGCCGCCGACATGCACGCCGCGTTTATCCGGTCCGGCCGGAATGTCGGCCCGAAAGCGAACGGCGGCACGGCTATCGAAACCGTGATGGCCGTCGGCGTACGCGCGCACGGTCACTGCACCCGGATGCTCAACATCAAAGCGCTCGCCCAGTTCCTTGCACGGCGCCGCCGGCGTCCACTCGTCGGCATCACCCAGCAGCATCAACAACGGCGCAGCGGGTTGCACCAGCGCGCGGCGTTTCCACGCGGAGCAGGCCGGGTAATACGCGACGATTGCCGCCGGCAACGGCGCTGTCCAGCGCGAGCGATCGAGCGTTTCAAGCGCCGTCGCCGCACCGTGCGACCAGCCGACGATCGCGATGCGCTCGACGTCGTCACGAGCTGCCAGCCATGCGGCCGTGCGCAACACATCGGCGCGGCGGTGTGCAACCTTGATTGTGCGTTCGACAGTGGGTTGGGTGCAGATCGCGCCCTGGCCGCGCGAACCGAAGCTGTCGGGCGCGACGACGTGCCAGCCAGCGGCATTCCAGCGTCTTGCGTACGAGGTGTAGCGGTCATCGAAGGCGCCGCGTCGAGCGTAAAGGCCGCCGCAACCATGCAGCGCAATGATTGCCGGCCGGCGTCCCGACTGCTTGGCAGGCTGCCATTGCACCCGCAGCGGTGGATCACCCGTTAGCGTGAACGGCTCGAAGGCCTGCACGCAGCCGAACGCAAACAGCATCGCCGGCAGGCACGTTCGCAGCAGTGTCATGGACGCACCCTTGGCGCTGCGCGCCTTCCCACCGAGCGGGAGCTATGAGCCCCCAGGGCGGCCTGGGGGCTCACGCCGGCTGCCATCTCTTCGCCACTTCCTCGAGCATCACTTCGGTGGCGCCTCCGCCGATCGCCAGCACGCGCGCGTCGCGCACCAACCGTTCGATTGCGCTCTCGCGCATGTAGCCCATGCCGCCATGGAACTGCTGGCACGTGTAGGTGACTTCGTTGACCAGTTCGCCAGTCAGCGCTTTCAGCATCGACACTTCGCGTACTGCATCCTGCTGTTGATCAACCAGCCATGCGCAGTGATACAGCAAGTGGCGCGCGGCCTCCGTTTTCGCCGCCAGCATCGACAGCTGCTGCCGCACCGTTTGCTTGTCCCATAGCGGCGCGCCGAAAGCCTTGCGCTCGTTGACGTAGCGATAAGCCAGATCGAGCGCACTCAGGCAATGGCCGACCGCCATCGAACCCAGCGCGATGCGCTCGGTCTGGAAGTTGCGCATGATCGCGTAAAAGCCGGCGTTTTCTTCGCCGACCAGATGGTCGGCAGGTATGTGACAGCCATCGAATACCAACTCCGCCGTGTCAGAAGCCAGCCAGCCGCTCTTCTTCAGCGCACGACCAACCGTGAATCCCGGCGTGCCTTTCTCGACGGCAAGGATCGACAGCCCGCGCGACCCTTTCGCGTTTGCGTCGGTGCGCGCAGCAACGAAGACCAGGTCAGCGTGAACACCGTTGGTGATGAACATCTTGCTGCCGTTAATGACCCATCCATCGGCATCACGCCGGGCATGAGTGCGAATGGCTGCGACATCCGAGCCCGCGTCGGGCTCGGTGACCGCCACCGCCGTGATCAGTTCGCCGGAAATCACCTTTGGCAGCCAACGCTTCTTTTGATCAGCACTGCCGCCATGCGCAAGGTGCGGACTTGCCATGTCGGTATGCACCAGCACGGTAATCACGAACCCGCCCGAAGTCGAACGCGACAATGCTTCCTGAAACACGACGTTGGTCGTCATGTCAGCGCCGGCTCCGCCGTAGTCGGGCGAATACATCAGACCGAGCCAGCCGAGCGAGCCCATTTTGCGCAACACCTCGCGTGGCGTGAAGCCGGCTTCGTCCCACTCGAGCGCATGGGGCTCGACTTCGCTGGCGACAAAGCGCGCAACCTGCCGGCGCAGGTCGTCGTGCTCGGGGCGCGTGTAAACAGACGCCGTCATCCCTTGACCCTCGCTCAGGCGTTCCAGAGCCGGACCAGGCGCGACCTTCGGATGACTGCATCGCGCGTCGCAAGCGGCATGGCGTGCGCGCGCGCGGTCGCAACGATGATGCGATCGGCCGGGTCGCCATGAAACGAGGCAGGCAGCGTATCGAGCGCGAGTACAACGTCGCGATCCAGAGGTGCTATGGCCAGCATGCGGTCATCGGTCGCGCGGGCAAGCCAATCGGCAAACGGCAGCGGGAGCTGCAACCGCCTCTTGGCGTGTAACACCTGTGCTTCCCATAAGCTGATTGCCGATATCGCATTCGCGTTCGTTTCGGCGGCCGCATCCAGTGCCGAACGCTCACGCTCGGTAAGCGGTGACCCGGGCGTCAACCACCAGATCCACACGTGAGTGTCGAGCAAAACGCTCAACGCAGCGCCTCGAAGTCCTCATCAGGCAGCACCGACTCGCCCGGCTCAGCAAGTAGCCGCCCACCAAGCGCACGCATCGCTTCCCACGGTTTCAGCGCGCTGGTACCGGTCGCGCCGACCGATGGCAACAGGCGCGCAACCACCCGCCCGCGCCTCGTTATGGCGACCGACCTGCCGGTGCGTTCAACCCGGCGCACAATCTCGAGGCAGCGCTGTTTGAATTCCGTGACCGAAATGTCCATTTGCGGATTCTAAATGGACATTTCAGGCAAGGGCAAGTCAGTCACATCCTAAACACACCGAACTTCGTCTCCGGAATCGGCGCATTCGACGCTGCAGACAGTCCGAGCGCGAGACACATGCGGGTGTCGAGCGGGTCGATGACACCGTCGTCCCACAGGCG
>CAZKNV010000020.1:0-12028 GCA_964554145.1 uncultured Burkholderiaceae bacterium | reverse complement strand
CATCGTGGAAGAATCTGTCGGGCCCGGTGACGATTGCCGATTACGCGGGGCAGACGGCGCGCATCGGCCTCGCTCCTTTCCTCGGCTTTCTAGCTTTGGTTTCAATCAGCCTCGCGGTGCTGAATCTATTGCCGATACCAATGCTCGATGGCGGACACCTACTGTATTATCTGATCGAAATTTTCAAGGGCAGCCCGCCTGCAGATTGGGTAGTCGAGTGGGGGCAACGCGCCGGCGTTGCATTGCTTGGACTGCTGACTGTGCTGGCGCTTTACAACGACGTGTTGCGGCTGCTGTCCTGATTTCCTCCAATAACACCGAACAGGCTGGGGACAGTAAGTTGAATCGCCGCGTTGGATTTCGGCGCAAAATGCCTGCAACTTTGCGTCACCTTGCGGCTGCCGTTATCGCTACCTGGTGCGTCACCGCGTCCGCGCAGGAGTTCGTGGTGCGCGACATTCGCGTCGAAGGCGTGCAACGCACCGAGCCGGGCACTGTCTTTTCTTATCTGCCGATTCGTGTGGGTGATCGTTTCGATCCCGAGCGCGGCACGCAGGCGATTCGCGCGCTGTATGCCAGCGGCTTGTTCAAGGACGTGCGGCTCGAAGTCGATGGCGACGTGCTGGTCGTGATCGTCGATGAGCGTCCTGCCATTTCCGCGATCGATCTGACCGGAGCGACCGAGTTCGACAAGGATCAGGTGCTCAAATCGTTGCGCGATGTCGGCCTGGCCGAAGGCCGCATCTTCGATCGCTCGCTGCTCGAGCGCGCCGAGCAGGAATTGCGCCGCCAGTATCTATCGCGCGGCTTGTACGGAGTCGACGTCAAGACCACCGTGACGCCGATCGAACGCAACCGGGTCAACGTGTCGGTCGCGGTCAACGAAGGCGAAATCTCGCGCATTCGCTCGATTACATTTACCGGCAACACCGTGTTCAGCGATGGCGCATTGCGCAGTCAATTGGAACTGTCCACTCCGAACTGGCTCTCCTGGTACACGAAGCGGGATCAGTACTCGCGGCAGAAGCTGTCGGCCGATCTTGAAACTGTGCGCTCGTACTATCTGAATCGCGGCTATCTCGATTTCAAGATCGATTCGGTGCAGGTATCGATCAGCCCGGACAAACGCGACATCTTTGTTTCGATCGATGTTTCCGAAGGCGAGCGCTATACCGTTTCCGGCCTGAAGCTGTCGGGCGAATTGCTGGGGCTCGATGAAGAGTTGCAACCGCTGGTCGATGTCAAACCCGGCGAGGTATTCAGCGCAGAGAGAATCAACGCGATCGCGAAACGCATTACCGACCGCATGAGCACGCTCGGCTACGCGTTTGCCAGCGCCAATCCGAATCCCGAAGCCGATCGTGAAAAGCGCCAGGTGGCGTTCACGATCGTGGTTGACCCGGGGCGAAGAGTCTATGTGCGCCGGGTCAATGTCGCGGGCAACAACCGCACGCGCGACGAAGTCATTCGGCGCGAAATCCGGCAGTATGAAAGCGCGTGGTTCGATTCAGACCGTGTGCGGCTGTCACGTGACCGGATCGATCGTCTGGGCTTTTTCGAATCGGTCACGGTTGAGACGCCGGCCGTGCCGTCGGCGCCCGATCAGGTCGACGTCAACGTTACCGTCAAGGAGCGCGCGACCGGCAACATTCAGATAGGTGCAGGTTATTCGAGCGCCGAAGGCGTCGTGCTCAGCGGCGGAATTGCGCAACAGAACCTGTTCGGCTCGGGCAATGCGTTGTCGCTTGAAATCAACACCAGTCGCGCAAACCGCGTGATCTCGATCGCGCATACCGATCCGTACGTCACGTCGGAAGGCATCAGCCGCTCGATTGAATTGTTCGACCGAAAATCCGACCTGGCCGAACTCGGATTGTCGAGCATCAATTACTCGACGCGCGGCGCCGGCGTGATCTTCGGCGTGCCGTTTACCGAGTTCGATCGCGTCTTTTTTGGCCTGCGGTATGAACATACCGAGATTGGTCTGACACCGTTTTCACCGTTTAGATACATTGAATACGTCGAGCAGTTCGGCGAGCAATCCGATTCGCTGGCACTCACCGTGGGCTGGTCGCGCGACGATCGCGATAACCTGCTCGTACCTACACGCGGCCGATACCAGCGCGCGTTCAGCGAAACTGGCCTGCCGGGGCTGGACCTGAAGTACTACCGTCTCAATTACCAGTATCAGCAGTTCTTTCCGATCTTTCCGCGGGTGACGCTGGCGTTCAACGGCGAGATCGGCTACGGCGACGGTTACGGCGGCGACCCGTATCCGTTCTTCAAGAACTACTACGTCGGCGGCATCGGCAGCGTACGCGGCTACGAGACCGGCAGCCTCGGCCCGCGCGATGTGGATGACAGCCCGATCGGCGGCAATCGGCGCCTCAACTTCTCCCTCGAAGCGTACGTGCCGATTCCCGGGGCGGACCGCACGCTGCGCGCCCTGAGTTTCGTCGATGCCGGCCAAGTGTGGGGACTTGAACCACGCAAAGACTCGAGCGGTAATTTTGTTCAGGTCAACGGGCGGCCAGTGTACGAGGACCAGAAGACTGATCTAGGTAGTTTGCGTTATTCGGTCGGCATCGGCATCGCGTGGATCTCGCCACTGGGTCCGCTAAAGCTCTCGTACGCATACCCGATCAATCGCGAACCCACAGATCGGGTGCAGCGCTTTCAGTTCCAGATCGGGACCGGATTCTGATATGCGAGAATCTTCGGCTTCCGAGGAGGCATAGCCTATGTTTCAAACGTGGCGCGCTCATTGGCGCAATGCATTGAAGGCGACGTTTGCCGCCACGCTGATTGCAGCGGCGCCGGCGTTCGCGCAGGAACTGAAGATCGGTGTCGTCAATCCTGAACGTCTTCTGCGTGAATCCATTCCGGCGCGTGCGGCGAGTACGAAGCTGGAAGCCGAGTTCTCGAAGCGCGGCAAGGAAATGGAAGAAATGGGCGCGCGGTTGAAGACGATGGCGGAGCGGTTCGAAAAGGATTCCCCGGTGATGACCGAGACAGATCGCGTGCGCCGACAGCGCGAACTGGCAGAACTGGATCGTGAATTCCAGCGCAAGCAGCGCGAGCTGCGCGAAGATCTCAATCAGCGCCGCAACGAGGAGATGCAAGGCCTGGTCGAACGCAGCAACCGCATCATTCGGCAAATCGCCGAGCAGGAAAAATACGACCTGATCGTGCAGGAAGCGGTCTACTTCAATCCCCGCATCGACATTACCGAGCGAGTGCTGCGGGCGCTCAACGCCAGCCGATAACCGTCATGAAGGCGGTCAGTGTGTCGCTGGCCGACTTGGCTGCCGCGGTTGCTGAGCGCTCTGCAGGTCGATTGCAGGCAACGATCATCGGGGCAGCCGACATCAAGTTAACCGGAGTCGCCGCGCTTTCTTCCGCGACAGGTTCCGATCTCGCGTTTCTGGCCAATCCGATTTATCGGAGCGATGCGTTGACCACGCGTGCGGGAGCGATTGTGTTGAACGCGGCCGATCGTGAAGCGTTGCAGTCGCAGTCATCATCGTTGCCGGCCATTGCCGTGTGCGAGCAACCGTACGCATGGTTCGCCTACGCGGCGCAGACTCTGAATCCGGCAGAGCCAGTCGTGGCCGGCGTTGCGAGTGGTGCGTATGTTGCCGACAGTGCGCGCATCGATGCATCGGCTCGAGTCGATCCCGGTGCAACGATCGCCGCGGACGCGGTGATCGGCGCCCGCGCGTGGATCGGCGCCGGTGCAACGATCGGCGCGCGCACCGCCATCGGCGACGGCACGCACATCTATCCGCGCGCAGTGGTGCTGGACGAGTGCAGGATCGGTGAGCGCGGCATCGTTCACAGCGGCGCGGTGATCGGTGGCGACGGTTTCGGTTTCGCTCCACTCGACGGACGCTGGATCAAGATTCCGCAGCTTGGCGCGGTCATCATCGGCACCGATGTCGAGATCGGAGCCAACACGACGATTGATCGCGGCACAATGGGTGACACGATCATCGAGGACGGCGTCAAGCTCGATAACCAGATCCAGATCGCTCACAACTGCGTGATCGGCGCGCATACGATCATCGCCGGCTGCGTCGGCATCGCAGGCAGCGCCAGGATCGGCCGCGGCTGCCGTATCGGCGGCGCTGCGATGATTAGCGGGCATTTGACGATCGCCGATGGCACGAGCATCGGGCCCGGTACGCTGGTATTTGGCTCGGTCACCGAAGCGGGGCATTACACGGGGTTTTTCCCGCTGATGAAGCATCGCGACTGGGAGCGCACCGCAGCCGTGCTTCGCAACTTGACCGAATTGCGCAATCGGGTGCGTCAACTGGAATCGGCTGCAGAATCGAACCCGCCTGAAAAAGTAAAGTGATGGATATCCAGCAGATCCTGCAAACGCTGCCGCATCGCTATCCGTTCGTGATGGTGGATCGCGTGCTCGAGATCGAGCCGGGCGTGCGCATCGTCGCTCTGAAGAACGTGACGATCAACGAGCCGTACTTTGTCGGGCACTTCCCCGCGCTTCCGGTGATGCCGGGCGTGCTGATCATCGAGGCGCTGGCGCAAGCGGCCGCCATCCTGACCCATCGGACGCTGGATCTGAAGGAAGGCGATGGCACGCTGTTCTACTTCGCAGGGATCGACGCCGCGCGCTTCAAACGGCCGGTAACGCCGGGTGATCAACTGCGGCTCGAGGTGGAAATGGTCCGCGTGATGCGCGGCATCGGCAAGTTCAAGGCGCGCGCGTTGGTCGACGGCGCTCTCGTGGCCGAAGCCGAGCTGATGTGCGCTTATCGGAATGGAAACGGGAAGCGCGAGGTGCGTTAGTTGCGCGCACATACGACTGCAGTCATCGATCCCGCGGCAGAAATCGCGGAAGATGTGGAGATCGGCCCGTATTGCGTGATCGGCCCCGGCGTGACGATCGGCGCGGGTTCGGTGCTCGCTCCGCATGTGGTTATCGGTGGTCGCACGACCATCGGCCGCAACAATCGTTTTTTTTCGTTCTGCGCGATCGGTGGCATTCCGCAAGATAAAAAGTACGCGGGTGAAGACACCGAGCTTGTGATCGGCGACGGCAACACCGTGCGCGAGTCATGCACCATCAGCATCGGCACGGCGGGCGGTGGCGGCGTGACCAGCATCGGATCGGACAACTGGATCATGGCCTCGGCGCACATCGCGCACGATTGCAGCATCGGCGATCACACGATCTTGGCCAACAATGCGACGCTCGCGGGCCATGTGACTTTGGGCGATTGGGTCATCCTGGGCGGAATGTCAGCGGTCCACCAGTTCTGCTCGGTCGGCGCGCACGCAATGGGTGCGGGTGGAGCGATCGTCCTGCGTGACGTTCCACCGTACGTGATCTGCAGCGGCAATCCGGCCGAGCCGCACGGCATCAACTCCGAAGGCTTGAAGCGCCGCGGCATCGATTCGGACACGATCAACCTGTTGCGGCGCGCATACAAGACGCTGTACCGCGATGGATTGACCGTTGCCGACGCGGTGACCGCGATCGGCGCACTCGCCGACGAGAATCCATCGTCGTCAGCGGCGATTGGCGTGCTGAAGGAATTCGTGCAGAACTCGCAACGCGGCATCATTCGTTGATGGGAGCCGAGCGCTCGATCGCGTTCGTGGCGGGCGAAGCGTCTGGCGATTTACTGGCAGCACCGGTGATCGCTGAAGTGCGGCAGCGTGTGCCCGACATCCGGTGCGCAGGCATCGGCGGCGACCGCATGATCGCTGCAGGCTTCGATGCATGGAGCCATGTGCGCGAGCTGTCGGTGCGCGGCTATGTCGAAGTGCTGCGCCATCTGCCGCGGCTGTTGCGCCTGCGCCGCATAGTGCGCGAGCGTGTCATTGCCTTGAAGCCGCAAGTGTTCGTTGGAGTCGACGCACCTGACTTCAATCTGACGCTCGAAGAACAGCTGCGCGGGCAGGGCATTCGAACGGTTCACTTCGTCAGCCCGTCCGTCTGGGCCTGGCGCAGTGAGCGCCTGCCGCAGATCGCCCGCGCGGTCGATCGCATGCTGCTCATCTTTCCGTTCGAGCAGCAGATTTACGACAAAGCCGGAATTCCTGCGAGCTACGTGGGTCATCCACTCGCGAGCATGATCCCGATGACTCCGGACGCGGCAGCCGCACGCCGGCGACTCGGCTTGCAATTGGACGGACCATTGGTAGCAGTGCTGCCGGGATCGCGCGCAGCCGAGGTGAGCTACATCGGCCCGACCTTCATCGCCGCAATGGCCCAACTCGCCGCGGAACAGCGTTCGATCCGTTTCGTTCTGCCGGTGGCAGATCCGAGCTTGCAAACCGCCATCGAGCGGATGATCGCGGCATACTCCGATCTTTCCGCGCACGTGAATATCGTCAATGGCCGCTCGCACGACTGCCTCGAAGCCGCCGACGTGGTGCTGGTGGCAAGCGGCACCGCAACGCTCGAAGCAGCGCTGTTCAAGCGCCCGATGGTGATTTCGTACAAGATGCCGGCGCTGTCAGCGTGGATCATGAGCCGCAAGGGATCAATTCCATACGTCGGCCTGCCCAACATCCTCGCGGGCGAGTTCGTTGTGCCTGAGTTTCTGCAGAGCGCCGCCACGCCAGCCGCACTCGCCCGAGCGGTTCTTGATTGGCTGCACGATCCCGCGCGTCGCGAACGCACAGCGGCGCGCTTTGCCGGGATGCACGTGTCGCTGAAGCGCGACACCGCCCGCCTGGTCGCCGACGCCATCTTCGAGGTGGCGCAATGAAGGTGCGCGCATTTCGAATCACTTTGCGCCGTCGCAAGCCGTTTACCGGCGACCTGTTCGAGCAAGCCGCCATGGAAAGCGGTCTCATTTGCGGCATCGATGAAGCCGGGTGCGGCCCGCTCGCCGGCCCCGTAGTCGCAGCCGCCGTCATCCTCGATCCGAAGCGCCGCATCTACGGGCTGCGCGATTCCAAAGTGCTGAAGCCCGAGCGGCGCGAGCAACTCGCGAAGCGAATTCGCGAACGCGCCATCGCGTGGGCGGTGGCAGAAGCCAGCGTCGAAGAAATTGACACGATCAACATCCTGCAGGCCAGACTGCTCGCGATGCGCCGCGCCGTCGATGCGTTGACCGTCATTCCCGAGTACGCCCTCGTCGATGGAAACCAGATGCCACGGCTGCCGTTTCCCGGCCGCGCAATCATCGCCGGCGACGCATCGGAGCCCGCGATATCAGCCGCCTCCATCCTCGCCAAGACAGCGCGCGACCGGATGATGCGGCAGTTCGACGCCGTCTACCCGGGCTACGGATTCGCCCAGCACATGGGCTACGCCACCCCCGAGCACTTCGACCGGCTGACCACGCTCGGCCCCTGCATCCTGCATCGACGCAGCTTCGCGCCGGTCCGCCTGCTCGCCGACCATGCGTATCTCGTCGACTGACAATCCGATCTATCGAAGGCTGAAGCAACTGGCGACATCGGCGCGCGCATGTCGAGAGGCGCGGCGCACGTTGATCGAAGGCGTGCATTTGCTACAAGCGGCGCTGGATGCGCGGGTGTCGATTCACACGCTGGTGCTACGCGACGGACAGCACTCCGATGAAGTGCGTGAACTCGTACGAGTAGCCAACGAGCAAACGAACGCAAAATCAATCGAACTCGCGCCTGCGCTATACGACGCCATCTCACCAGTCGAACACGGAGTCGGCGTGCTGGCTGAAATCGAATTCGCAACTCCGCCGTGGCCCGAGCAGATCGTGGACGACGGGATTTACCTCGACAACATTCAGGACCCAGGCAACGTCGGCACGCTATTACGCACTGCCGCCGCCGCTGGTGTCCGTCACGTGATCGCCGGCCCAAGCAGCGCATTCATCTGGTCGCCGAAAGTGATGCGAGCGGGAATGGGAGCGCATTTCGCGCTCTCTCTTCACGAACAAATCAGTCCACAGCAATTGCGACGTGCCTTCACGGGCGAGGTTCTCGCCGCAGATGCAACCAACGGTGAAGATTTGTTCGGAGCGGAATGGGGAGAGAGCGCCACCCTATGGCTGTTCGGCGGCGAAGGTCGGGGCCTCAGCGCAGACGCGCTGCTAGCGGCGCACCGCCGACTGCACATTCCAATCGACAACCGTGTCGAGTCGCTGAACGTCAGCGCAGCGGCGGCAGTGTGCTTGTTCGAGCAAAAGCGCAGGCGCGGCTACGGCGCGATCAAATAGGCTCACACGGTTCGCTACCGACGAACGTCAAGTTCGGCGATATCCGTGTTCAGCTCGCGAGCCAGGCGTGCGCGGTTAATGATGAAGTCGTTCTTTTTCGCTTCGGCGCTGAGGAATGCATCGAGGTCGCCATGCTGAGCCTGCAGCGCTGGAACCAACTCCAAGAACACCGCAGTCAACTGCGGATCGAAATGCTTGCCGCCTTCAGACCCAATGTGGCGCAACGCATCTGCGATCGGCCAAGCCTCCTTGTAGCTGCGGCGATGCGTAAGAGCATCGTAAACGTCCGACAATGCGGTAATGCGTGCACTGAGCGGGATCATTTCGCCGCGAATTTTTCGCGGATACCCTGTGCCATCCCATTTCTCATGATGATTAAACGCAATCTCCTGTGCAACAAACAGTTGTCCGAGGCCACCTTCGCCGATGATTTCCCACCCAAACTCGCAATGTCTCTCCATGATCGCGCGCTCATCAGGAGTAAAACGCCCAGGCTTTAGGAGGATCGACTCAGGAATGCGAATCTTTCCAACGTCATGCAGACGGGCGCAAAGATCGATCAGCTGACACAACTCCTCGTCCAATCCCATTTTGTGCGCCAGCTCGCGTGCCATCGCACCCACCCGATAGCAATGCTCGCCGGTTTCATCGTCATGGAATTCGACTGTGACGCTGTTGCGCTCCAGAACCTGGGTTAACTCTCCAAAATCCTGCATCGAGAAGCGCTGGAATCGCAACTCGTGCTGCTGCAGGTCCAGCGCGGCCTCGGCGCGGGCGTCCAGGGCCTTCTTAACTTGCACAATGTGTCGGTGGTGATGCTCAAGCAGGTTCTTGACTCTGCTGTCCCGGTTCAACCTGACTACTTCCTGCTGAAATACCAAGGCATTGTTAGGCTGTCGGACAACTTCGTAGGCTCGCACTATTGTCGCAAGAGCGTCCCGTAAAGCATTGGGAACGCCGCGTCGACTGTCGCTGATTGCGCGCTGCAGCCTGGAAAGCCCGATATCGCTAGTCGCTGAGTCATGCACCTCAGCCAGACCCAACGCCATCTCGGCGTATAGCTCGCCCAAGGCGCCGGCGCCCTTTGCGTGCAATCGGGCCATCTGGGCGCGTTCGAGCGCCAACGGGACGTTGCGCACCTCGAGCAAGAGGCGCGTGTAAGCGAACTCGATCGTCGCGCGAGCCATCCGCTCACTGTCATCGCTCGGCTCGGCCAGAAGTTCGATCGCCCGCTCTGCGGCAGACAATCCTCGCGAGAAATCTCGAAGGTAGAGACACGCAACTGCAACGTTAACAAGTGGGAGCGCCTGCGCCAACTTCGATGCGGCGGCCGGGTCAGCAACCTCCATCGACCGCTCATAGCAAGGAATCGCCATGCTGAATTGGCCCGCGTACTGGTGTGCCAACCCCAAGTTGTTGAAGATGCCCGACTCCTGCGCCGCATCTCCTGCCCTGCGCGCCGCGGGCAAGGCCCGCGTCAAAACAGTCATGGCTGCCGGAAAGTTTCCAGTCTCCATGTACATTCCACCAAGCATTTTCAGGCACTTGGCAAGGAGAAGGTCGTTACTCACGCGCTCTGCGATAACGACCGCCTGGTTGGCGGGTTCTATCCCATCGAACGGGAGACCGCGCAGATATCGGTTTCGTGCGATCCCCAGCAGACAAAGCGCGCGAGCATCGGTCGCGGGTTCGTCGGGCAGCGTCAAAAAGGCGTCCCACGCCAGATCGAAGATTTCCGAGCCATCCCCGGTGGCGGGTGCCCTCCGCAAGCGTTCATCTAGCCGCTGAAAGCGTTCGGTGAGGTCGGGCGCGTCCGCGAACGGCAACACATCCGCCCAGGCAGTCATTGACTGATCAGCAACAAGCATTTAACTTTCGGGCGTCGGATGGTTTCAGCAAAACAAACTACACGTCCGATTGACCCTGCTTAGACCCAAAAAGCGCAAGCTTTTGGTCCAATTCGGGGCCTGAAATAGCCTTCGCGCGGAGGGAACTATGGAAGTTGTCATCGAAACGCAAGAAGAAGTGACGGAACAACCTGTTGTGATTGAGCTATCGGCCGAGTGTCTGAGCATGGTCGGCGGCGGTGTAATAAGCTGCGATTATTGAGCAGAGGCAAAACGGCGACTGCGTCGGTCAAACAAGCAGCGCCGGAATAGTCGTAAAAACGCCCCGCATCGCGGGGCGTTTTTTTGGATCAGAGGATGTCTGTTATCGGGCAAGTCCATTAGATCCAAAGATCACAGGCGTTACCGCCTCCCACCAGATCCAGGTCCGATAAGCTGAGCTGGATTTCTTGCGCCTCTGGCTTTGTGATTTGCTCTTCAACTGCTTCAACTTGGTAGGCGGCGTTCATGTTCTCTCCTTGCGGTGTAAGTATTTGGGCGCTCCAATAGCGTTTCGTTAACGCTAACCTTAGTCTGCACTTTCGGACTGAATACGGCAATCGCCAGCCAGGGTGACTACCGCGGATTTGCCGCTCCCGCACAATCTATTGGTTACGACTGACCTTCAGCACATGAACGAGGCGCCGCTACAAAGGCTGTTGGATATCGAGAGTGAAATTAACTCGAATCTCGCTTCGCCGCGACCGGACACGTTAGCGTTTCTCAATGATGTAATGGCAAGGCTCCGGGAGATTCCTTTCCTCGTTGAGCCTTCACGGCGCGTCGAGTGCCTGCTCAGCATCGCTCAGCAGTTTTCTCACCAGGGTCAAAGCGTGTTCAGCGGCGTAGAGCCTGCGGCGCTCGCAGTTATGTTGGCGGCAGACGCAGGCAGCGCGGCGTTGCAACGTAAGGCGCTGACGTTCCAGGGAATCATTCTTTCGCACACAAACAATCCTGGGGACGCTTTGCTGTCGCTGGCAGAGGGGCTGCGGCTGGCCGAGGAACTAAAAGAGCCCGCCGGCATCGCGTCAGTTTGGAATGGCTTGGGCACAGCGTTTTATGAGGCCGCTCTGTATGCGGACGCCCGGCAGTGCTATGAGAGAGCGCATTTTCTCGCAGCGGAGCATGGCAGTCTGCGTTATGTCGCCTCCGTTTCCTTGGCTAACGCCGCCATGTGCTGTTTGCACGTGGACGCACTTCGCGAGGGAATCGAGCGAATTTCCAATGCAATCGAAATCATGCCGGCGCCGAGCTCACCCGCGCATCTTCTGGTCCGAGTATTCGCTGAAGGCACATTTATTCGGCTACTGCTTCGATCAGGGAGCATTCAACAAGCCGCAGAGCGCGTTCAACTAGCCAAACGGTTTGCGGCTGAAGCAAAGTCGGTGCGAGCCGATATTTCTGCCGCATGTTCGGAAGGCCTTGTTGAAGTCTATTCCGGGATTGGCGACATCGGTCTCTCGCGCGGGATGCAGGCGCTGGAGAAGGCTCGGCAAGTCAAACCATCGTTGCGAGAGACGCTCCTCGCAATGGTGCAGGCACACGAAAAGGCAGGTCGTCCCGAGCGTGCCTTGGCCTTGCATCGCGAGCTGACATTGCATATTCGCAAGGCGCAGCACGAGAACATCGTTCGCCATCAGGAACTGCATTTGAAACAACTCGAAGCCGATGAGGCTGCGCAATTTACATCGCGCTTGCTCGAAGAAAAAGACGCCGAGCTGACGCAAAAGATCGCCGCTCAAACAGTCGGCACAAGACAGGGGCGCTTGCTTGAACAGATGGCCTTCACCGCCGAAATGCGCGACGACCCTACCGGGGAACATTGCTATCGCGTAGCTCGGCTAGCGGCGCTACTGGCGCAAGCGCACGGCGAGTCGCCTCAGACCTGCGCGACGATCGAGCTCGCGGCGCGGCTGCACGATATCGGCAAGGTCGGCATTCCGGACACGCTGATGCAGA
>CAZKNV010000019.1:0-12104 GCA_964554145.1 uncultured Burkholderiaceae bacterium | reverse complement strand
ATCGACGCGGTCGCGCAATACAACACGACGATTGCGCTGCTGCAGAATTTTCTCGGCAAGATATTGACCGGCGCGTCGCCGAAGCCGCAGTTTGCCGTCGCGGACGAGGGTGCGATCAGCCGGCCGCCGACGGTCGACTTCGGAACGCAGAAGAAGTAAAGCTGCGCATGTTGACGAGTGCGCGCTTCGCCAGCGCGATCGCCGGGCTTCTTTGTTCGGCGATCGTGCTGGCGGTATCCGCCAGTGCGCAAACGCCGCAGGAGTTGCCGAAAGGTCTGGCGCCTTCGGATTCCTCGGTTAAGACGCCGGATTCCGCAACACCGCCCACTCCCACAACGCCCGCGCCGACATTGCCCGATGGCACGCTGGCGGTTCCGCCGCTGGCACGCGTAACGGACACGGCGGGCGTGTTAAGCGGCGCTGCTCGCTCGCAGCTCGAAGCGAAGCTTGCTGCGTTCGAACAGGCGCGCGGTGCGCAGATCGCGGTGATCGTCGTTCCCACCACGCAGCCGGAGCCGATTTCGGATTTTGCCAACCGGGTTGGCGGCGTCTGGAAAATTGGACGGGCCGGAATTGGTGACGGCGTACTGATCGCGGTTTCGGTCAATGAGCGTCGCATATGGATCAGCGTTGCGCGTGCGCTCGAAGGCGCGCTGCCGGACGTCGTCGCGGGGCGCATCACGCGCGAGCAAATGGGGCCGCAGTTCGCGAAGGGCGACTTTGCGGCTGGACTGAACGCCGGTGTCGATGCCGTCATCCGGCGCATCGAAGGCGAAGGATTGCCGACGCCGGCCGGGATTCCGCGCGAACGTGTGGCTGGCGGCGAAAGCGTGATGTCGGTGCTGATCCCGTTAATCCTGGGCGGCGCCTTTGTCAGCGCGCTGCTGCGGCGGCGCCTCGGTGTACCGGGGGCCGCGCTCGGTGGTGTCGGCTCGGGCGCGCTTGCCGGTTTCATTCTGTCTTCGTTGATACTGGGCGGCATCGCGGCCGTTGCCGTCTTCTTGTTCTCGGCGTTCGGTGGTTTCGGCGGCGGTGGCCGCGGGCGCGTGCTGGGCGGTCGTGGTGGACCGATCTTTATCCCTGGCGGCTGGTCGGGCGGTTCCGGTGGCGGGGGTTGGAGCGGCGGTGGCGGTTGGAGCTCAGGCGGCGGCGGGGACTTCTCAGGCGGTGGCGGAGGAAGCAGCTGGTAATGAACAAGATAAACCGCTGGCTGCGCCATTCGCTCAAGACGCCGCAATCGGTGAATCGCGCGTTTCCGCCCGCAGTGCTGCAGCGAATCCAGGAAGCGATCGCCGAAAGCGAGCAAACGCATTCGGGCGAGATTCGTTTTGCGGTTGAGCCGGCATTGCCATGGAGCTATCTACGGCGCAATGCACCGGCGCGCGAGCGCGCGGAAATGGTGTTTGCCAAGCTGCGCGTGTGGGACACCGAAGATAACAACGGCGTGCTGATCTACGTCGAACTGGCGGATCACCGGATCGAGATCGTCGCTGATCGCGGCATTGCGCGCCATGTTCCGAACGCGCGCTGGGACGAAGTCTCGAACATGATGCGAGAGCAATTTCGGGCCGGTGAGTTTGAAGCCGGAAGCATCGCTGCCGTACGCGCGGTCAGCGCAATACTGGCCGAGCGATTCCGGCTGGCCGATGGCGCACGCAACCCAAATGAACTGCCCGATGCGCCGGCCGTGCTGTGATCGGGACGTTGTTCGATCCCGATGCGTGGTGGGACTTCATCGAGTCGAAACTCGAGCAAGGCCGTGCGCTGCCGATTCTTTGCGCGTTAGCGCTCGCCGGCGGATTCGGTATCGCGCTCGCCACCGAGATCGGCGTTCGCACCTTCAACACCGACTGGAACCATGTTGCGGGCTACGGCATGCAGCCCAATCGCGGCTGGGCGCCGTTTTTCGCGCTGTGGACGATAGCGGCGATCGGACCGTTCGTGCAGGGGCTGGTCAGTGCATATCTGCTGAAGCTTTATGCGCGTCCACGGCGGTGGTTGCGCAGTATTGCGGTTGCGGTGATCGGGTCGATTCCGGTCTACGTCGCGGGGCCAACCCTGGTACTGCTGCCGGGCATCCTGATCGTCGTGATCGCTTTTCTGGTCAGTTGCGCCTGGTGGGCCAGCGGCAGCCGTCGACTGTTGGGCGTCATCGACGGCGACTCTGCCGATCATGTTGCCTGCTCGCTGGTACTTTCCGGCGCATTGCTCGTGCTGGTATCGGCGAGCGTGCCGCTGTAGCTCGTAAGCTCGTGGCGCAAGCTGCGACGAAGCATGTTTATTTGGAGGTCTCAGCATGTCGATTGAAAATCCGTTAGGCCGGGAGCCGCGTCCCGGCAACCAGTTCGCCACGTTGGGCGGCGGCTGCTTCTGGTGTCTGGAGGCGGTCTACGAAGAAGTGCAGGGCGTGCTCGATGTCGAGTCTGGGTACTCGGGCGGCCAGGTCGCGAAGCCGACTTACGCAGACGTTTGCGATGGCACGACCGGCCACGCCGAAGTGGTGCGCCTCGAGTTCGACCCGCAGCAGATTTCGTATCGCGAAGTCCTCGAAATCTTTTTCGCGATTCACGATCCGACCACATTGAATCGGCAAGGCAACGATTCCGGCACGCAATATCGATCGGTCATCTTCTATCACTCGGACGAGCAACGCCAGGTGGCCGAGGAGGTGATGCGCGAAGCGCAAACGCAATGGAGCCGTCCGATCGTGACGCAGTTGCTGCCGGCGCCCGAGTATTACCGCGCCGAAACGTCGCACCAGGAATACTTTCGCAACAATCCGGGTGCGGGCTATTGCATGTTCGTGGTGTCGCCGAAGGTTGCGAAATTCCGCAAGACGTTTGCCGCTAAAAGAAAGAATTCCACTGTGGATTAGCCGCAATCCGCGATGCCGGCCTCGCAGGCTTAGCCGCTAACATGCGCAGACTTTGCAGAAAGCGCTCCACGGGGAAAGGGCATCAGGATGGTCTCTCGCAGTCGTTTAATCGCGCTCGCTTTATCCGCGTGTGCATTGTCAGTCAGCAGCGCAACCGCACAGGAAGTCGGCTCCAGGGCACCTGCATTCGATCTGGCGAGCTCGCCGAAGCCGGTGCGTCTGGCCGATTTAAAGGGCCAGGTCGTTTACGTCGACTTCTGGGCTTCCTGGTGCGCCCCATGCAAGCTTTCGTTTCCATTCATGAACGAGATGCAGGCCAAGTACGGGCCGCGCGGATTTACGGTCGTCGGGGTCAACGTCGATCAAAAACGCGAAGACGCAGATAAGTTTCTCGTTTCGACGCCGGCAAAATTTCTGGTCGGCTATGACACGACCGGCAAGGTTGCCGAAACCTATCAGCCGAAGGGCATGCCGACCTCTTTCCTGATCGGCGCCGACGGCAAGGTGCGCGCGGTTCATGTCGGCTTCAAGGACGGCAATCGTGAAGCAATCGAGCGCGAAATCCAGGCGGCACTGACTGCAGCACGCAAATAGGGGATGACGATGAAGCGATTGATCGCGCCGGCGAGCGCGCTTGTATTGAGCGTTCTGCTTATTGGATGCAGCGCGGTGCAACCGTGGCAAAAGGGCAACCTTGCCAAGCCCGATATGGCATTCGATTCCGATCCTTTGCAGACGCGCTTTGAAGTACACACGTACTTCAGCAAGGAAGGCGCGTCCGGTGGATCGAGTGTCGGCGGCGGCGGCTGCGGGTGTAATTAGGCGCGCAGACGAAAGTGCAAACCTACTTTCGTCTGATTAGTTTGCGTGAAATCGCCGGCAAAGCCGGACGATTTCACGAAGACAAAAACTGGTAAATGCGGGGATGCTGCGGCGCTTCTGCAGCAGGGATCGACAAGCGCAATGAACAAATCGAATAGCTCCATTCTTGCTGCCGCGTTGGCGTTGCCGGGCGTGCTGCCTTCTGCGCAAGCGCAAGTGACGGTGCCCAATTCCACCCTGATCCAGTTCAAGTATTTGTACTACCGCGACTACCAGGATTCCGGCGACCGGATGACGGTGAAGTCGCCTGCGCTTTATCTGCTGGCGCCGATCAGCGAAGACTGGGTGTTCGAGATCGGTGCGGTGTACGACGACATGTCGGGCGCCTCGCCTTACTACCACACGGTGCTGTCGGGCGCCTCAGGGGAAGGCGTCAAAGATAGGCGCACTGCAGGCGACATCACCGTGACCAAATATTTCGGCCGCACCGCCGTATCGGTGCGCGGTGCGTATTCAACCGAATATGACTACAAGTCACGCGCCGCGGGGTTAACGCTACGGCACGCGACGCCTGATCAGAACACCACGTTTACAGTCGGCGTTGGCTACGCGGACGACTTGGTTTTTCCGAACGATGGGCCGGAATTCACGCGCGGCAAGACGACACTCGATGGCATCGTCGGCATCACTCAGGTGTTAAGCCGTAACGACGTCGGGCAGGCCAATCTGTATTACGCGCAGCAGCGCGGGTATCTGACCGACCCGTACAAGGCGCTGTATGGGGTGGACCAGCGGCCGGAAAGCCGCGATCAGCTCGCGGCGTTGTTTCGCTGGAACCATTACTTGGGCAGCTTGAACGCCACGTTGCGCTCGTCGTATCGGTTTTACGACGACGACTGGGAAGTCACCGCTCACACGGTCTCGTTCGAATGGGCGCAAGAGTTGCCGCAAGGCTTCACCTTGACGCCGAGCCTGCGCTACACGACGCAAAGCGCTGCCTACTTCTATTACGACCCGGTTTACGACCCGGTTCTGGGTGCGCCTTTCCCGCCCGGGTTTGTGGCCAATCCGAACGGTTTTTACACCAGCGATCAGCGCCTGTCGGCCTTCGGCGGTATCACACCCGGCTTGAAAGTCGCCAAGTCGTTTGTCGGCGGCTGGTCGGTCGACGCCAAGGCCGAGTACTACGAGCAGCGCGGCGACTGGCGCATCGGCGGCGACGGTAGTCCGGGTTTGCAGGACTTCAAGGCCCAGCTGTATCAGGTCGGCGTTTCCAGGAAGTTCTAGTTTCGTCGAGTTAGCATCGCGCAGCGTTTACCGAGCTGCGCGTGCACGTTTCCCTGTTCTCATTCAGTTTCAGTGCGATGGCTTCGCGCTGCGAAGTGCGCGCCTACGCGCCGGATGAAGCCACCGCGCGCAACTGGGCAGACGCCGCGATTGCCGAAGTACGGCGCATCGAAGCAAAGTACTCGCGGTATCTGCCGGACAGCGCGATCAGCGTGATCAACCGTGCGGCCGGCGAGTCGGCAGTCGATGTCGATGCCGAAACCGCAGGCTTGCTCAACTTCGGCGCCCAGTTGTACGCACAAAGCGACGGTCTGTTTGACCTCAGCAGCGGCGTGCTGCGTCGAGCATGGGACTTCAAGGCGAAACGTTTACCCTCGCAAAGCGCGCTCGACGAACTGCTGCCGTTAGTCGGCTGGTCGAAGATCCACTGGCACGCGCATCAGATTCATCTTCCGCGCGCCGGCATGGAGATCGATTTCGGCGGGATCGGCAAGGAGTACGCGGCGGATCGCGCAGCGGCGGTCGTCGCGGACCTGGGAGGACAGCACGGCCTGGTCAATCTAGGCGGCGATGTGCGCGTGATCGGTCCGCACGCCGACGGCAGCCCGTGGCGCGTCGCGGTGCAGGATCCGCGGCGCGAACCGGGCCAAATAATTGCGCATATGAGCTTGCCGCACGGTGCGATGGCGACCTCCGGGGATTACGAACGCTACTTCGAGCACGCCGGGCGCCGTTACTCGCATCTGCTCGATCCGCGCACCGGATGGCCGGCCGATCATTGGCGCTCGGTCACGGTGGTCGCGCCTCTCACCATCGCCGCGGGCGCGTGCGCGACGGTAGCGATGCTAAAGCCGGTCGATGAAGCGCTGAAATTTCTAGCTGAGCAGGACGTGCGTTACTTGGCGATCGACAAAGACGGCCAGCGACATTCGAAGTGATAACGCGCCCTGCCTTTGTACTGCGCGCGCACGCGCGGCCGCTCCGAAGGGAGCGCGCCTGACTAATCGTGACGAGTGCACGCCTGCCCCAGCAGGCTTTAAGCAGGGGTGCGACCGCGCAGCGGTCGCGTACACGAGGAACGCTACGCCACGACTGCCTTCGCCAGCTCTATCAACGTCAACGGCGCACTTCCCTCTGCCTTGTTGTTCGCGACGATGAAGCTCGGCTGTTCGCTCTTGATCGCAACATGAATCAGGTGCGCGAGCGTGCCGCGGGTCGGAATATCGGGATCGACCAGTCGATCGAATGGTGCGTAGCGCGCCCGTGCTTCCTCATAGCGCAAGCCCGCTGCCAGATTCCAGCGCACGACCAGCGGTCCTTTTAGTCGCCAATCGTCGCCTTCGTCGTCGAGTGCATCCATTGCGCGCAGCGCAGCGCTCTGGCGCGCTGCTGCGGGCATTCGCGGATGCAAGGCGATGCACAAACGGACGCCGCATTCACGCAGGGTTCGCACGAAGCGTGGCGTCAACAGCTCGGCGTTGCGCAGCTCGACTGCGTACAGCGGAGCAACGTCGCCGACTTTTGCCGGCAGCGCATTCAAGAGCGCACCGATGCGCTCGATCGTTGCGATGCCCGCATCGCCGCTCGTGATCTCGCGCGGCAACGGTGAAAGCTGAAACAGCAACGGCCCGGCGCGAGTGCGCAAACCTTCGATGGCGGGCGCCACGAAATGATCGAGCGTCGCGGACGGATCGAGAAACAGCGGGTTCGGCTCGATCGGATCACCGCGTTTGCCACGCATCATTGCATCCGCAATCATCGCAGGGGCCTTTAGCAGAAAGCGAAAGTCCTGCGCCACCTGATCTGCGTAGCGCGCGTAGTCGGCAACCGTCAAAGGCTGATAAAAGGTGCGATCGATGCCGACGCAGCGAAACAGTGGATGCTCGCCATACGCGCGCAATCCGTGACGCGCCAGTTGCGATTCGCTGTAGCTGCTGCCCGCGTCATCACGCCATACCAGGCCACGCCAACCCGGGAAGTACCAGGATGATGTGCCCAGATAAACATTGCGCGGCAGCAGCCGGCCGAGGCGCGTCAGCGATTCATCGAAATCGGCCGCCTCGATCGACGCGCCCGAGCGCGGTGGCGCCGTCGGTTCGCCCCTGCTTAAAGCCTGCTGGGGCAGGCCGAACAGATCATCCTCGGCGTCGTCGAACAGCGAATCGGAATCGGCATGCGGCGGCACGCCGCGAGTTTATGCGCGCTACAGGACAGATTACGGCGTGCTGGGCGCCTGCTTCTCGCGCACAACGTCGGCCAGCCGAACCTGTTCGATCACGGCCTCGGTGTCGAGCGATAGTTGCATCGCACGCGTCGTGGGCCCCGGAGTCGTGTCAAGCGGCAATCGCACCATGATCGTCGTGCCCGCGCCATGCACCGATTCGACTTTCAGAAACGCGCCGATTCGTTGCGCACGATTGCGCATGTTCAGCATGCCGCGCCCGGTGCCGGTGCCGTTTCCGGATGCCAGCCCGCGGCCGTTGTCGGTCACGCGGATCGACAGCCATTGTGAATCACCGTCGTGATCGAGTGCCAGGGTCACACGCACCATGCGGGCGCGAGAATGCTTGATCGCATTCGTGAGCGCTTCCTGCGTAATGCGCAGCACCGGCAGCACGGCGTTCGGATCGAGATCGACTTCCTCCGGCAGGTTGCGCGCGTCCCACTGCAGATCGATGCCGGCCGCCTTCAGTCGCGGCTCCATGCGGAAGCGCATGTTGCCCAGGGCGGCGAGCAGATCGGAGTCTTCGGCGGCGAGCGCATCGATCGCAAGACGCATGTCGTCGATCGATTCGCGCAGAATCTGCGCGACCTGTTCGTTCGACATCGCGCCGCGCTCGACCAGCATCAATGACGATAACAACTGCGAACCGAGCCCGTCGTGCATGTCCTGCATGATGCGCTGCCGCTCCTGAGCGCTCGCCTTCAGCCGTTCGCTTTCGCGTAGCCGATCAAAATTGCGCTTCAACAACTGCTCGCGCTCATGAATGCGTGTTTCAAGCTCGGTGTTGGTTTTCTCGACATCGGCCAGCGATCGCACAAAGCGGTCGATCAACGTCGCCCCGAGCGCAATCAGCAGCACCGGCGTGGCAATGTTCAGCAGCTCCGGGCTGGCAAACGGCAGCACGCCGACATAGACGAGGAAATCGTGGATCGCGGCCCCGAGCGCCAGCGCCAGCGCCGCCACGATTCCTTTCAGCATGAAAGATGGCGTGAACACCGCATGGCCGGCAAGCGTCAATACGCCGGTCGCCAGTGCGGTCAGCATCATGGCCTGCCATATCGCTCCGGCGGTCATGTCGAACATGTCGCCGGAGAGCAGGTAAAGGCCGGGGCCCATGGCTGCCAGCACGATCAGTCCGAGTTCGGCGCGCGCCCGGTGACGTCCGCCCTGACGCCACATCGTGATCGTGGCAAGCGCGGTGAATACCGCTGTGCCGAGATAAAACGCGCTGCGCATCCAAAAGCGCGCGTCTGCCGGCACCGACTCGAATACAAGATCGAGCGAACGCAGTGCCCAGAACGCAGCCATCAAAGCAAGCAATCCGAACAAGGTTTCACAGCGCCGGCGCAGCCATAGCGCGGCAAAGCCGATCGCCAACAACACGGTCAACAGCAGCGACACCCAGCGCAGCGTATGGCTGACGAAAAACTCGTTCCCGTAACGCGGCTGCAACTCCGCTGTCGGCCCGACATCGATTGGCCCGATGCCGTGCACACCGACCCCATAGGAGGTGTAGATCAGCACATCGTTCGCATCCTGCAGAAATCCGCCCGGCAGGTTGATCAGCTGCGGACGCCGCCAGCGAACATGGCGCCGCTCGGAGTCAAGCGGCAGATCGGCGACCATCTTGCCGTTGAGAAAAATCGTGCCGCCAGTAGGCAGGCGGTTAAGCAGCATGCTCCAGCCTTCGGTGGGCGCCTCAGGAGCCTGGAACATCAAACGCAACCAGACGCCTTGCCGTGTTCCGCCCCCGCCTCCGGATGACCAGCGCATCGGCAGCGCGTGCGATTGCCATGGAGCATCACGGCCGGGGAAAGTCGCGCGCGTGCCGGATACCCACTCGATACGATTGATGCTGATGGTTTCGTCGGCGGCTGCATCGCCGACTCCGAACGGCGCGAGGAAACCAAGCGCCACGAATAGCACTGCAGTCAGCGCTATCGAACGAACGATGCGATCAATCATGCCGGAGCGGAATCGCACCGAGCAAACCCTAGTTCTTCAGCAACCCCATTTGCGTTGCTTCGTAAACCGCTTCGCCGCGCGAGTGCACCGCCAGCTTGCGATAGATCTTCTTGATGTGCGCGGTCACCGTGTGCGGCGAGATGCCGAGAATGTCGCCGATCTCGTTAAAGCTCATGCCCTTCGCAAGCAGTTGCAGGATTTCAGTTTCGCGCGCAGACAGCGGATTCTGTTCGGTGCCGGGCAAGCGCGCCGGCGCGGTGGTGCTCATCCGATTGCGAATCGCGCGCAACACGCTGCGCGCAACCACCGGACTGACCGGCGAGCCGCCGGCACGCAGCAAGCGGATGCACGAGATGACATCGGCCGGCGCTGAATCTTTCAGGATGTAGCCGGTCGCGCCGGCTTCGATCGACGACACCACATGCTGCTCGTCGCCGAAGACAGTCACCACCATGATGTCGACATCGGGCTTTTTCTGGCTGACCTGGCGGATCAGCTCGATGCCGCTGCCGTCGGGCAGGCCGAGATCGATCAGCATCACGTCGAACGATTCGCGGTCAATGATCGCTTGCGCCTCGCGCTTGTTCGACGCCGCGCCGACGAGCTTCATGCTCGGCTCGTTCTCCACGATCTGCACAAAGCGCCGACGAAACTCCGGCTCGTCCTCAACGATGATGACCGAGATCTGCTGTTCACTCATCGATGCTCCCCATCCTGCTTTCCCTCTGATGGCCCGATGATAGCCGCAGCAGGCTGAAATCGGTCCAATGAATTCCGCACTCCGGCTATGGGGCGAGTCGCTGACGGTCCCATCTGGTGGCGGTTCGCGTGTACAGCAGTCGATCGTGCAGGCGCGAAGGCCGCCCTTGCCAGAACTCGACCGCATTCGGCGCCACGCGATAACCGCCCCAATACGGCGGCCGACTCGGCGCCATGGCATGGCGCAATCCCATTTCGGCAACCCGCGCCATCAGCCATGCCTTGCTTGCAATCGGTCGGCTCTGCGGTGACGCCCAGGCGCCGATGCGGCTTGGCAGTGGGCGGCTGCGAAAGTATTGGTCGGATTCCGGTTCGCTCGTGCGTGACACATCGCCGTCAATGCGGACCTGCCGCTCGAGCTCGGGCCAGAAGAAAAGCAATGCTGCACGCGGATTGACGGCGAGCTCTGCACCCTTGCGGCTTTCGTAGCTGGTAAAGAACACGAACCCGGCTGCATCGAACCCCTTCAGCAAAACGGTGCGCGCCGAGGGTTGGCCGTCTGCAGCGGCGGTGGCAAGCGTCATCGCGTTGGCTTCACGCACCTGCGCGGCGGTCGCTTCGTCCCACCAGCGCGAGAACTGCGCGATCGGATCGGCGTCGGCATGCTTTTCATCGAGCTCGCCGCGTTTGTACTCGATGCGCAGATCGGCGATATTCATCGCGCCATCTTAGGGCGTTGCGGCACTCTGGGCACTTGAACGCCGGCATGTCGCGCGAGCTGTTCGAGATGCGGATCCCGCAGGCCGTGCTCACGCAACGCATGCACGGTCTTGATCAGGTAATCCAGGCTGGTGCCGAAGCGGCCGCAACTGCCGCGCTCGAATACCGCGAGAATTTCCTCCTCGCTTAACTTGCCCGCATAGTTTGCAGCCGCACGCCGCACGACGAACGCCAACGCGGAGACGTGCGAGTTATCGATCAGACGGCAGTCGAGCCAGCGCGGTGCATACGAGCCCATGAACATCTCGCGGTCCCACAGCTGTTCCAGTTCGGCGCGAGCCGCAGCCGCAGGTAGCCGGTAAACGACGCCGGCGCACGAGCCGCCGCGATCGAGCCCTGCCACCAGTCCTGGACAATCGAGCGTGCCGCGGTTCACGCGGCTCCATAAACACAGCCGGCGGTGATAGCCGTGCACGCGCGCGGTCATACGGCGATCGTAAGTAACTTCCGGATTCCAGATCAGCGAGCCATAGCCGAACAGCCACAGCGGGGAGCCGCCATCCCAGGCGGCCAGCGCCGTCTGCAGCGATGCCGCCTGCTGCTCTGCAGTGATGCGGCCGGGGAAGTCAAACGGCACCATAGAAGCTATCTGATAAACCCGCATGACCGCGAGCGGGGTGCGCGCGGCGCAGGGCTAGGCGCCGAGGACGCCGTGTGCTGACGCACACCAGGACGAGGCAACAACGCACTGCGCCGCGCCCACCCCGCTCCCTTCGGGTTGCCACCAAGACGGGCGTCTGCGTCGTTGCGCTCCTCGGCAAGGTGTCCAACCTTGCCGTCGTCGCGACGCCTAGCATCCATCCCGTCTTGGTGGCAACGCGGCTCATGGGGGTTTATCAGATAGCTTCTAGTCATTCACGCGGCTGCTCCACCTTCATGCGCCGCCACGAAGTCCAGCCGCCGGCGCCCAGCACGCTCGCCATCAGCCAAAAGGCAGCGCCGGCGCCGAGCACTGAGCCGAATGCGCCAAAGACCAGCGGCAGCACGACGTGACTCGTGTTCATGATGGTAGTGCGCACGCCGAGCGCCTCGCCGACACGGCCGGCGGGCGAGCGATCGTGCAGCAGCGACATCACGTTCGGTTGTGCCGCGCCGAGTCCCAGCCCCAGCAGGAACGCAACCGCCATTAGCGGCGCCATGGTCTCGAAGAATGGGATCAGCGCAAAGCCGGCGGCCGCAGTGACCAGCGTGAACAGCAGCACCTCCCACTCGCGATAGCGTCGCGACAAAGTCGGCATCGCCAGCCTGATTGCGAACGTCGCAGCGGCAAAGCTGCCGAGTACCAGCCCGATCTGCGATGCGGTCAGCCCGATGCTCGTGCCGTACACGGGAATCAGGAACGATTGCAGGTCCCATGACATCGAAATCATGCCGCTGACGATCAGCACGTTGCGCACTTCGGGATAGCGCAGCAGATCGAACGGGTTGCGCGCTTCCGTCGCGACGGCATGC
>CAZKNV010000018.1:0-12266 GCA_964554145.1 uncultured Burkholderiaceae bacterium | reverse complement strand
CCGAAGGGATTCCGCGCAGCTTCACGATCTCGAGCAACGAGATTCTCGAGGCGCTCACCGATCCGCTGAACCAGATCGTGTCGAGCGTAAAGATCGCGCTCGAACAGACGCCGCCCGAGCTCGGCGCCGACATTGCCGATCGCGGCATGATGCTGACGGGTGGCGGTGCGCTGCTGCGCGATCTAGACCGGCTGCTGATGGAAGAAACCGGGTTGCCGGTGGTCGTTGCCGAAGAACCGATGACCTGCGTCGTGCGCGGCTGCGGCATCGCGCTCGAACGGATGGATAAGCTCGGGACCATCTTCGCAACGGGCTAAGCCGCCTGCTGAAGCACTATGGATTACGGCCCGCCGCCGCTGTTCAATCAGGGCGTTTCGGCGCGTGCCCGGCTGGCGTTCTTCTCGTTTCTCGCAGTTGCGCTGATCATCATTGATTCACGCATTCGCGCGCTTGAAACAGTGCGCGTCGGCGTCGGCGTCGTCTTGTATCCGGTGCAGCAGGCACTGCTCGTGCCGAGCCGCGTTGCCGACACAATCGGCGACTACTTCACCTCGGTCACCAGTCTTACGCGCGAAAACGAGCGATTGAAGCGCAGAGAGTATGAAAACGCGCAGTCTCTGCAGCAAGCGCGTGAATTGTCTGTCGAAAACGATCGGTTGCGCACACTGCTCGGCGCGCGCCAGAAAGTCGGCAATGCCACCGTGCTGGCAGCCGTGCTGTACGAATCGCGCGACCGTTTTTCGCGCAAGCTGGTGCTGCACGCGGGCACCAACGACGGCATACGCGCCGGCAGCCCGGTGATCGACGATGCCGGCGTCGTCGGTCAGGTCACGCGCACCTTCAACGAGACATCCGAAGTCACGCTGCTGACGGACAAGGATCAATCGATTCCGGTGCAGATTCTGCGCAACGGCCTGCGCGGCGTGGCGTTCGGCGGGGCTGAGCCCGGCACGCTCGATCTGCGCTTCATGGCGGCGAATGCAGATATCGTCGATGGCGACATTGCCATCACCTCGGGCCTCGACGGTGTGTACCCGTCCGGCTTGATGGTGGCCACCGTTACTCGTGTCGAACGAGGAGTAAAGGATCAGTTCGCAGGCGTCGTGATGACGCCGCTGGCCGGCGTCGAAAGCAACACGCATCTGCTGGTGCTGCTGGTTGAACCTATCAAGGCGCCAACGCTACCGACCGCAGGCGCGGCGGTACCGCGCAAGGGCACACGCAAGTGAACTCGCCGACGCGCTCACTGACTCGCGCTCGAAGCTGGTTCGGCAGCACGTTCGCTTTACGCGCGTCCGCTCCACCTGAAACGCTGGGCGCGCGATTGGGTTACCGGCCTCAGTATCTGCTGCGGCCCGCGAATCCGCTGTTCATCTGGGCATCGCTGATCGGTGCGCTTCTTGTGAATCTGCTGCCCTGGGGCCGCACGCCACTGGTGCCCGACGTGCTCGCGATTGCGCTGGTGTTCTGGAACATTCATCAGCCGCGCAGAGTCGGCATCGGCGCCGCGTTTGCGTTCGGGCTGCTGATGGATGTGCACGAAGGCGCGCTCTTTGGCGAGCACGCGCTGGCCTACACGCTGATTTCGTACGGAGCGATTACGCTGCATCGGCGCATTCTGTGGTTTCCGCTCGGCGCTCAGCTGTTGTACGTTTTTCCGCTGCTGCTGGTCGCGCAGCTGGCACTGCTGGCAGTCCGCATGTGGGTCGGCGCAACGTGGCCTGGCTGGTTGTATTTCGGAGAGAGCGTCGTCGGCGCCGTTTTATGGCCGCTAATCGCATGGCTGCTGCTGGCGCCGCAGCGGCGGCCGACTGATCGGGATGAGACGCGACCGATATAAAGCGCGCGGAACTGGCGGCTGCTAGGCGTTTCTCTTTTCGCATCGCGACGACAAAGCCGCGTCATAATCGCGCCATGGCCTCCAGGCGCTTGTTCCGCCGCCGCCGCTTCGCTGCGGAAGAACTTTCGTTTGGCCCGCGCTCGGCGGCGATGCGCAACCCGGAGCGCGAGGTTTATTACTTCCGGATTCGCATTGCAGTAGCGATGGCGTTCGTGCTGCTGGCGTTTACCGCGCTCGTAGCCCGTCTCGCCTGGCTGCAGGTCGTCAAGCATGAGGCCTACCTCGCGCAGGCCGAGCTCAATCGCATTGCGATCGTGCCGGTGGCACCGAATCGCGGGCTGATCAAGGACCGTAACGGCAAGATCATCGCGCGCAACTATTCCGCATACACGCTGGAGATCACACCGGACGGATTGCCCGATCACGAGAAGACGATCGACGAGCTGGCGCAGGTGATCGAAGTGCAGTCGCGCGACCGGCGCCGCTTTAAAAAGCTGCTCGAAGAGAGCAAGCATTTCGATGCGATACCGATCCGCACGCGGCTGACCGATCAGGAGGTTGCGCGCTTTACCGCGCAGCGCTATCGCTTTCCGAACGTGGAGCTGCGGGCGCGCTTGTTTCGCGACTATCCGCTCGGCGAAGTCGCATCGCACATGATCGGCTACATCGGCCGCATCTCGCCGGGCGATATGGAGCGTCTTGAAAAGCGCGGTGACGCGCCGGCGTACGTCGGCACGCAGCACATCGGCAAGGTCGGGATCGAGCAGAGTTATGAAGCCGAATTGCACGGTACCGCCGGGCAGGACGAAGTCGAGATCACCGCCGGCGGACGGGCGGTGCGTACGTTGTCCAGCAGCCCATCGGTGCCCGGCAACAATCTGGTGTTGTCGGTCGATATCGAGTTGCAGAAGATCGCGGAAAAAGCGTTCGGCGATCGGCGCGGTGCATTGATCGCGATCGAACCGAAGACGGGTGATGTGCTTGCCTTCGTGGCCAAGCCGACCTTTGATCCGAACGCATTCGTCGATGGCATCGATCCGAAGAGCTGGGACGAGCTGACCAACGATCCGGACAAGCCGCTGCTGAATCGTGCGCTGCGCGGCACGTATCCGATCGGTTCGACGTACAAGCCTTTTCTGGCGCTGGCAGCGCTCGAAACCGGCACCCGCAAGCCGGAGACGGTGATCCATGATAAGAATGGCGTGTTCATGTTCGGTGGCCGCGGCTTTCGCGACGCGAGCAAGGTGCCGCTGGGCGCGGTCGACCTGCGCCGCGCGATCGTCAAGTCGAGCGATATTTACTTCTACATGCTGGCGAACGATCTCGGAGTCGATGCGATCCACGATTTCATGAAACCGTGGGGCTTCGGCCAGATTACCGGCATCGACGTCGAAGGCGAGATGGCGGGCATTTTGCCGTCGTCCGAATGGAATCTGAGGCGCTACAAGCAGCGCTGGTATCCGGGTGAGACGATTTCGATCGGCATCGGGCAGGGCAAGAATTCATTCACCTTGCTGCAACTGGCGCATGCGACCGCAACGCTGGCCAACGATGGCGTGGTGATGAAGCCGCATCTTGTCAAAGCGGTCGAAGATGCGCGCACCGGACAGATGCGACTGACAGTGCCGGCCGAAAGTTATCGCATCCCGATCAAGCCCGAGCATTTGAAGCTGGTGCGTGACGCGATGGTCGAAGTCAACATCAGCGGCACCGGGCGGCGTGCGTTCGAAGGCGTGCCGTACAAGGTCGGCGGCAAAACCGGCACCGCGCAGGTGATCGGCATCAAGCAGGGCGAAAAGTACAACGAGAACCGGATCGACGAGCGCCATCGCGATCATTCGCTGTTCATTGCGTTTGCGCCGGCCGAGAACCCGACGATTGCACTGGCGGTGATCGTCGAAAACGGCGGCTTCGGCGCGCGCGCGGCGGGGCCGATCGCGCGCCAGGTGATCGACTACCAGTTGCTTGGCAAGGTGCCTGCTGCGCCGGCCAAGGAAGGTCCGGACGAAGAGTCACCGCTACGCAACGTCGTGCTGCGTCTTCCGGTTGCGACGAACGCGAGCCCCGGTGTGCCGCCCACCGCGACGTCAACAACGGCGGCAATGCCCCAATGAACCCCCGCTCAATGACTGCGGGGGCAGGCAACGGCACGGTTGCTCAGCGCTTCGGCATGATCGCGCGGCCCTATGTGGCGGTGTTCGATCCGGCTTTGCTGGCAATCGTCGGCAGCCTCGGCGTGATCGGCTTGATTACGCTGTATTCGGCCGCCAATGCTTTTCCTTGGCGCATTACCGATCAGATTCGCAACTTCGGCTTCGCGTTTGCCGCGCTGTTTATCGCCGCGAATATTCGGCCGCAGTGGCTGATGCGGCTGGCGCTGCCGGTGTACTTCATCGGTTTAGGTCTGCTGATTGCGACCGAATTGAGCGGCGAGACGGTCAAGGGCGCCACGCGCTGGCTCGATGTCAAGGTGACTCGGATTCAGCCATCGGAGATCATGAAGCTCGGATTGCCGATGATGCTCGCGTGGTACTTCCACAAGCGCGAAGGCGCGCTGCGGGGATTTGATTTTCTGGTAGCAGCGGTGCTGGTCGTAGTGCCGGTCGCGTTGATCCTGAAGCAGCCCGATCTCGGCACTGCGGTGCTCGTTCTCGCGGCGGGTGTGTTCGTGATTTTCTTTGCCGGCCTGCCATGGAAATGGCTGGCGGTGATGCTGGTCGGTGGCGTTGCGCTGCTGCCGGTGGCGTGGACATACCTGCACGACTATCAGCGCGAGCGTGTGATGACGCTGATCGATCCATCGACCGATCCGCTCGGCAAAGGCTTTCACACGATCCAGGCGATGATCGCGATCGGCTCCGGCGGCACTTTCGGCAAGGGATGGATGCAGGGCACGCAGGCGCACTTGGAATTCATTCCCGAGCGCACCAGCGATTTTATTTTTGCCGTTTACTCCGAAGAGTTCGGGCTGGTCGGCAACGTCGTCCTGATACTGCTGTTCCTTGCATTGGTATGGCGTTCGTTCGCGATCGCGATCAGTGCGCCGACGTTGTTCGCGCGCCTGCTTGCCGCTGCGATTGGCCTGATCATGTTCACCTACGCGTTCGTCAACATGGGCATGGTGAGCGGCATCCTGCCGGTCGTGGGCGTGCCGCTGCCGTTTATCAGCTACGGCGGCACTGCGCTGGTCACGCTGGGGATGGCGTGCGGCATGCTGATGTCGATCTCCGCGCACCGCAAGCTCGTGCAGTCATGAAATCGGGGTCTGACCCCGATTCTTGAAAAATTTCGTGATGCGGAAATATTCGCTACTTCGGGGTCTGACCCCGATTATTTTTGTCGGGCTACTGGCGGCGTGTGGCACGGCCAAGCGCAGCGTTCATTACCAGAACGACGGCCCGCCCGATCGGGCCCCCGGCGACATGGCGTCGATTGCCGATGCGACGCCGAAGGTCGAGCCGATTGTGGCGCGCGGCAATCGGCCGTATATCGCGCTCGGCCGCAGCTACACGCCGCTGACGAGCGACTCTGCGTTTCGCCAGCGCGGCATCGCGTCGTGGTACGGCAAGCAGTTTCACGGCAATCGCACCGCCAGCGGCGAGATCTATGACATGTTCGCGATGACGGCGGCGCATCCGACGATGCCGATTCCGAGTTATGCGCGAGTCACGTCGGTGCGCACGCGAGAAAGTGTCATCGTGCGTGTCAATGATCGCGGCCCGTTCAAACACGATCGCGTGATCGATCTGTCGTATGCGGCGGCGTCCCGGCTCGGCATTGCCGCCACCGGAACCGGCGAGGTCGAGGTGGAGCGTATTACCAATGCGCAGATCGCCTCCGGTCAATGGCGCGGCGCCGAGGTCACTTTTGCCGCGCGACCGCCGGTGTCCGAACCAGCACCGGCATTGGGCACACCGGCTTTGGGCACAGCGCCTTCGCCCTCCGCTGGCGCGGGTTCGCAATGGGCAGTGCAACTGGGCGCATTTGAACAACAGGGCAATGCTGAAAGTTTCGCGGCGCGAGTCGCAACGTTGCTCGGATCGGCGGGTGCGCCGGAACTGCCCGAATTGCCCGAACGGCAGCGCGCTCCGAGAGTCGAGCACGAAGACGGCATCTTTCGGGTGCTGATCGGCTTGCTGCCGGATCGCTCGTCTGCGCTTGCACTGGCACAGCAACTCGAGCGCATTCTCGAGCGTCCGGCAAGCTTGATCGTTCGCTAGTAACTTCACCGAGCTACCCCCGCGAGTTCAAGGGCGCAACCCGGTCGCTTGCAGCTCGGCCCTTAGAGCGCCCGATGGAGTGTTTGCAACCACCGTGATGATGCCGGTCACCGACGCCGAATCGTAAGTGCATGCGCCGGTATGCCAGCCGGCGTCGGCGTTCGCCGTCTGGATCGCTCGTACCACGGCGCTGCCGTCGGGCTGGCGGCGAATCGACGGCGGATCGCACGCCGGCGTATTCCCACGTCCAGCCCGACGGCACGCCGCTCGGATCGGTGCGAAAAACCACGATCCGGCTGCGCACATCGCTTAGCACGTTGCCGTCGAACTCCAGGCATTCGGCGATCACGTAGAGCCGGTTGTTCAGCGCGGCGACCGCCGGGTTGTTCCAGAACCCGCACCCCGCCAGGGCCGTGGAAAGTGCAGTCAGTTTCACATGCGGCCCGTAGGCGTTCGACGTCGTTGCGGTACCAAGCGCGACGTCGGGTGACTGTGCGAGCGCCGCAGGTGAGGGCCCGACAGCACGCGCGACCCGCATCGTCCAGCTGGTGGCAAAGCGCGGCTGATACGCAGTGACCGGTTCGAGAAAATACAAACGAACGCTGTACCAGGTGACCTGGCCGCCCTGCAGCACGGCAGCCAGATTGGGCGTTTCGGAGCCGAAGTAGCTGGCGGGTCCGAGCGACTCCGGATCGCTGGTCAACGCCGAGTCCCATAGGTTTGCCTCCAGTCGCCACGTGGCGCCGGCGTCGTCGCTGCGCGCCAGGTGCGTCGACGAATGCGGAACCCCGACCGGCATGCCATTGGCGCCGGTCGCCAGCTTGCCCTGCAAATAGGTGTACATCATCCACAGCCGATTCGGTTGCGCGGGATCGTGATGAATGCCGGGGTCGGCGAAGCCAGTGAAAGTCGCAGTGGACGAAGCGGTATCGCCGGCGACCACGATCGGCAAGCAGTTGCTGGTGCCGCGCGAGCAATCGATGTGCAACGGTTGCGATGGCTGCGGGGCGGGCGGTGGCGGGCCGACCGGCGCCGATTCGGACGACGACGAGCACGACGCCACGACAACACAAAGCGCCAGCAACACCCGCATCGAAACTGTTCCGGCCTCACTGAGATGTGACATACAACCTCGACAGGTGGTGGCTACGGCAGCTCGCGAGCCTGAACGTCGCCGATCTTGAGTTGAATCGCCAGCGGATAAAGGGCGTCCTTGGACAGCCCACTGGCGCGCGCGGCGATTGCCGCCGCCTTGGCAGGAGGCAACTCCTGCAGAATTGCCGTCAGCCACTTGGTAGTCACCGCATCCAGCGCAGGTGCGCCTTCGTCGGCATCGATCAACACCACGTATTCGCCACGCTCTTCCGGGTGCAGTCCGGCGAGATCCGCTGCCGAGTGCATCGAAACCGCTTCGAATTTCTTCGACAGCTCGCGCGCCAGGATGACCCGCCGCTGCGGTTGCAGTGCCGTCGACAGCAGGGCCGTCAGGGATGCGATCCGGTGCGGCGCTTCGAACAGCACGAACGGCCGCGCCTCGGCCGCCAGCGCGCGCAATGTCTGCTCGCGCTCGCGCGCGCCGGTCGGCAGGAAGCCGACGAACGTAAACGGCCCGGCAGCCAGGGCCGTGGCCGACACCGCCGCCATCACGCTGCTTGCGCCGGGGATCGGAATCACGCGACGGCCGGCATCGAGCACCGCGCGCACGATGAGCGCTCCCGGGTCGGACACGCCCGGAGTACCGGCGTCGCTCACCAGCGCCACGCGTTCGCCGCCGGTGAGTCGCTCGACAATCTGCGCGGCGGCCTCGCGTTCGTTATGCCGATGCGCCTGCATCAACGGCGTCTCGATCCCGTAACGCGCCAGCAACGGCCGCGTCACCCGGGTGTCTTCGGCGGCGACCACATCGACCTGCGACAACACCCATAGTGCGCGCAATGTGATGTCGGCCGCATTGCCGATCGGCATGCCGACTACATACAATGAGCCGGTCGGCAGATCCTGTGCCGCCACTGCCGATAATGCGATCAATCGATCTTGCTGCAGGTTCTCCGTGATTGCTCCCGCTTCCGCACTTTGCCTGCACTTGCGACTTCTGTCGCTAGCATTGCTGGCAAGTGTCGCATGTGGCCTCAGTGTGCAAACCTCTGCGCAAACTCCTGCCAGCAGCGAGGTGGCCGCCGCGGTGACGATGCCGGCGATGGCGCTGCTTCTGCCGACCCAGCAGGGCATTTTTGCGGAAGCCGCGGAAGCTGTGCGGCAGGGATTTTTTGCCGCGCACAAGGTCGGCGGAGGCAACGTCACCATTCAGGTGATTGAAGTCGATGATGACATCGAGCAGCTTGCCACCGCACTGAACGCCGCCCGTGACCGCGGTGTGCGCGTGGCCGTCGGCCCGTTGCGGCGCGGCGCGGTCAATGCCATCGTCGAAGGCGGACTCGCGGTGCTGCCGCTGGTGACATTGAACACTCCGGATCGCGATACGAGCGCACCATCGACGATGCTTGCATTCGGATTGTCGGCGGAAGCCGAAGCAGAGCGCGCAGTTCGCGTCGCGCTTTCAGGCTTTATCAACCTGCGGCCGGGCGTATCGACCGGTGCGCGCATCATGGTGCTGGCCGGCACTGGCGCACTCGAACGCAGGATCGCTCAAGCCTATGTCAACGCATTGCGCTCGGCCGGCGAAGTGCCGGACACGGTCGATACCACACCCGCCGAGCTCAATCGCCTGACCCGACAATTCCAGCGCGGCAACTACGACGCCGTCTTTCTGGCGCTCGGCGCACGCGAAGCGTCGCTGGTACGGCCACGCATTCCACGCGGCATCGCTATTTTCGGCACGTCGCTGGTCAATATCGGCAACCCGGCAGGTTCGCCGGCCGCATCTGCGCTTGCCTACGATCTGGAAGGCGTGCGCTTTGTCGATATGCCGTGGCTGCTGCAGCCCGATCACCCGGCGGTAATGGTGTATCCGCAACCCGCGCGCCCGATGACGCTTGAAACGGCGCGGCTTTACGCGCTGGGGATCGATGCATACCGACTCGCACAGGCATGGATGAAGGGCGAGGTGCGTTTCGAACTGGATGGCGTGACCGGCCGTCTGCGAGTCGATCGCACGCAAAGCCTTAGGGTCGAACGCATTCCGGTGTCGGCGATTTACCGCAATGGAGCGATCGAGCGGGAAGAGGTGGTGCGCTGATGCGGACGATTACTCCGCGCGCATTCGTCCGCACGCCAAAGCAACGTATCGGCGATGCCGCGGAAGAAGCTGCTGCAAGGCACCTGACGGCTGCCGGATGCCACATCCTTGCGCGCAATGCGCGCTATCGCGATGGCGAAGTCGATCTGATTGCGCGTGAACGCGATGTGCTGGTGTTTGTCGAAGTCCGCATGCGAGGCAGTTTGCGGTTCGGCGGCGCCGCTATCAGCGTCGATTCGTTCAAGCGGAAGCGAATCGCGCGCGCCGCGCAGCATTGGCTGTTCGCCAACTACGGCGAGCGTTGGCCGGCGTGCCGCTTCGATGTCGTGACGGTCGACGGCAATGGCACAATCGAGTGGATACGCGATGCGTTTCAACATAAATGAGCGCTCTGGGAGATTGAAATGAGGTTTTCTCGCATACTCGTGCTGACTGCTATTGGTGCGGCGCTGGCATTGCCCGCGTGCGCGCCGTTGGTCATCGGCGGCATTGCGGCCGGCACCGCAATCGTCGCTACCGACCGCCGCACAACCGGGGCCCAACTGGACGACAAGACCATCCAGGTCAGAGTGGCCAACGAATTGTCGGCCGCGCTGAAAGGCAGCGACGTTCACATCAACGTCAACAGCTTCGAGCGGCGCGTCCTGCTGACCGGAGAGGTGGCGAGCGACGCGGTCAAGGCGCAAGCTGGCGAGGTTGCGGCGCGCTCGAAAAGCGTGCGCATCGTCAATAACGAACTGGTGGTCGCGGCGCCGTCGACTTTCGGCGAGCGTACCGATGACAACACCCTCGGCGCGCGCGTGCGCGCGGCGTTCGTCAACACGCGCGAGATCGCATTCAATTCGGTCGACATCGTCACCGAGCGGCGTGTCATCTTTCTGATGGGTGCGGTCACGCAGAAAGAAGCCGACGTCGCCGCGCATGTCGCCAGCCGCGTGACCGGAGTGAAACAGGTCGTCAAGTTGTTCGATGTCGCGTCGATTGGCACTGCGCCGGCAACGACGACCTCTGGCACATCGCGCTGATTGAACCCGTTCACTGGAAGAAGCGTCAGATACGCCGTTCGTCAACTCGGGCCTGCGCGGTTGAGTGATTGTCTTATAGTCCGCGCGCCCTGAAATAGGGGCGGGCCGGCAGGTGCCGTCTTGGTGAGCAAGCCCTACAGTCTGACTGGGAGGATTCGATGAGCTGGATCATCGTGCTGGTCGTCATTGCGGCAATCGTGTTCTGGGCGGTAGGTGCCTACAACCGGCTGGTCAGTCTGCGCAACAAGTTCAAGAATGCATTTGCGCAGATCGACGTTCAGCTGAAGCGGCGTTATGACCTGATTCCGAATCTGGTCGAGACCGCCAAGGCGTACATGAAGCACGAGCGCGAGACGCTCGAAAACGTGACTCGTGCGCGCAATTCCGCGGTCACCGCGAATGCAGCCGCCGCGGCGGACCCGGGCTCGACGCAGGCGATCCAGGGACTGGTCGCCGCCGAAGGCGCGCTGAGCGGCGCGCTGTCGAAACTGTTCGCGTTGGCCGAGGCGTATCCGGATTTGAAGGCGAATCAGAACATGATGCAGCTGACCGAAGAGCTGACCGCCACCGAGAACAAAATCTCGTTCGCGCGCCAGGCGTTCAACGATTCGGTGATGAGCTACAACACGGCGGTTCAGCAGTTCCCGACCAACGTCATCGCGGGCGCGTTTACGTTCACGCCAGCCGAGCTGTTGCAATCGACTGAAAGCGAAGAAGAGAAGCAGGCGGTTCGCGTTCAGTTCTAAGCTCATGCTGGCAATGTGGATCATGTTCGCGTTTGGCGCGGGCCTGATCATATGGGGCGTCATCAACATCCGACGCGGCACGATCTGGGACAGCGATGTCGCCAGCGATTGGATCCGGCGCGACGATGATCCGGCGATGTTCTGGACGGCGATTTCGCTGATCTTCACGCTCGCGGTACTGGCCATCGGCGTCGGCGCAATCGCCGGCTACGGTGCCAGGCCGCACTAACGCGCCAGACAGGAACCCGTGGATTTTTTCGAGCATCAGGAGATCGCTCGCCGATCGACGCGCCGGCTGATCGTGCTGTTCGCGATCGCGGTTGTTGCGATCGTCATTGCCGTTAACGCCGCCGCCATGGCGCTCTATCTCGGCTTCGTGCTGCCGACCGGCATTGCGCGCACGACCGCGGCGCTGCCCAACGGCTTTTACTTCGTCAACACGATCATCGTGCTTGGCCTTATCGGCGGCGGCACCGCGTTCAAGATGAACTCGCTCAGCGCCGGCGGCGCAGCGGTTGCCAATCTGGTCGACGCGCGCGAAGTCGATGTGACCACCAGCGATCTGCTCGATCGGCGGCTGGCCAACGTGGTCGAAGAAATGGCGATCGCATCCGGCGTTCCGGTGCCGCGCGTGTACGTGATGGATAACGAAACCGCGATCAATGCGTTCGCCGCCGGACATTCGATCAACGATGCGGTGATCGCCGTCACGCGCGGCACCCTGACGCGCCTGTCGCGCGATGAACTGCAGGGCGTGATCGCGCACGAGTTTTCGCACGTGCTGAATGGCGATATGCGGCTCAACTTGCGGTTGATCGGCGTGCTGCATGGCTTGTTGATCGTTGCGCTCGCCGGCCGTTTGTTGCTGGAGTTGGGCGGCCGCAGTCGGGGCGGAAGCGGCAGCAGCGGGCGCAGCGGCAACGGGCTTGCAGTGCTGTTTCTTGCCGGCATCGCGCTGTGGGTACTCGGCTACATCGGAGTTTTCTTCGGCCGGCTGATCAAGGCCGCGGTGTCCAGACAACGTGAGTTCCTCGCCGACGCCAGCGCGGTGCAGTTCACGCGCAACCCTGATGGCATCGGCGGCGCGCTGCGCAAGATCGGCGGGCTGGGCGAAGCGACCGGACTTGGCACGCGCATCGATCACCCGCAGGCGGAGACGCTGTCGCATTTGTTTCTCGGCGCAGCGCGGCCCAGCTTCGTGCGCGGATTGTTCGCCACCCATCCGTCGCTCGAGGAGCG
>CAZKNV010000017.1:0-12362 GCA_964554145.1 uncultured Burkholderiaceae bacterium | reverse complement strand
TCCGGCGACGAAATGGCGGATATCAAGCGCATGTTCACGCCGGAGTTCCGCAACCGGTTGGATGCGGTAATTTCGTTCAAGTCGCTGAATGAAGAAGTCATCCTGCGCGTGGTCGACAAATTCCTGATGCAGCTTGAAGACCAGTTGCACGAAAAGAAGGTGGACATCGTTTTCAGCGACGCTTTGCGCAAGCACCTGGCGAAGAAAGGCTTCGACCCGGTGATGGGTGCGCGACCGATGGCGCGGCTGATCCAGGACACGATTCGCCGTGCACTGGCCGATGAACTGCTGTTCGGCAAGCTATTGACCGGCGGTCGGGTCGATATCGATGTCGACGACAAGGGCGAGATCAAGCTCGACTTTCCGCCGAACGATAACGGTGATGCGCCGCAGCCCGTGCAAGGCGAACCGGTGCTGTCGGAGTAACTCTCTGAGTAACCTCGGGCGGAATAAGCTCGTCGCCAAGTCGTTTTAAGTGCCGGTTGACGGCGCGTTCGGATTGTCCTCACAATGGCCCGCTCATGCGGGCCATTTTTTTGTCCACGAGGAGACAAAATGAAAACAACAAGGATCATGGCGTGCGCGATCGTATCGTCGTTGCTGGCCGGCGCGGCATATGCACAGCCGACAGCCAACTCGGAGATGCGATCAGGCGCATTTTTGGCATCAAATTGCGCCAACTGCCACGGCACGTTGGGTAATGCGCAAGGCGCGATGCCGAGCCTGGCTGGGCAGCAAAAAACCTACATCGTCGAACAGATGCGTGCGTTTCGCGAGGGTAAACGGCCGGCAACGATCATGCATCAACTGGCCAAGGGCTACACCGATCAGCAAATCGAGTTGATCGCCGATTTCTACTCGCGGCAGAAGCCGGCGCGCTAGGAGACCAGGATGAACATTCAAAAGATCACGCGTCGCAATATGTTGAAGGCGCTGTCCGCGGGCGCTGTCGCGTCGAACCTGGCCGCGTGCGCAACGATGGGGCAAAAGAGCGCGGGCCGAGTAGTCGTCATCGGTGGCGGTTATGGCGGCGCTACTGCAGCCAAGTATCTGCGGCTGTGGTCCGACGGCGCAGTCGAAGTCACGTTGGTCGAGCCGAACGAAGCGTTTATATCTTGTCCGATATCGAATCTGGTGCTCGGCGGCAGCAAGACGCTCGCCGATATCACCGTCAGCTACGCGGGACTCGACAAATACGGCGTCAAGCGCGTGCGCGATACCGCGAGCGCGATCGACGCCGACAAAAAACAGGTGCGTCTGACTTCGGGTGCGACGCTGCCGTACGACCGCCTGGTCGTATCGCCTGGCGTCGAACTGATGTATGACCGGCTGCAGGGATGGTCACCTGCAGGTGAAGCGTCGGTGTTGCACGCGTGGAAGGCCGGGCCGCAGACCGTTGCGCTGCGCAAGCAGTTGACCGACATGAAAAATGGCGGCGTCGTCGTGATGAGCATCCCGCTGGCGCCGTTTCGTTGCCCGCCGGGGCCGTATGAACGGTCGTGTCAGATTGCGTGGTATCTGAAAAAGTCGAAACCGAACAGCAAGTTGGTCGTGCTCGATGCCAATCCGGACATGGTGTCCAAGAAGCCGTTGTTCACGCGTGTGTTCAACGAGGATTACAAAGGCATCGTCGAGTACCGAGTCGGGGTACCGGTTAACGAAATCGACATCAAGACGGGCACACTGGTTACCGAAATCGGCGACAAGGTGCGCGGCGATGTCGTTAACTACATCCCGCCACAGCGCGCAGCCAATATCGCGCGCGACGCCGGATTGATCACCGCCAATAACCGCTGGTGCGAGATCAACTGGATGACGATGGAATCGATCAAGGTGCCGAACGTGCACGTGCTCGGCGACTCGACTTTATCGGCGCCGGCGATGCCGAAATCCGGCCATATGGCGAATCAGCATGGCAAGGCCGCCGCCGCGGCGATCGTCGAGCTGCTGAACGGCCGCACTGTGGTGCCGCCGACGATGGCGAATACCTGCTACAGCTTTGTCGACGATCGCAATGCAGTGCATGTCGACAGCGTGCATCGCTGGGTGCCGGAGAAGAAAACGCTGGAGCCGGTGGCGGGCGCGGGTGGAATTTCGTCGCAAGACCGTGCATCGTGGGCGCTCGAGGGCGCGTATGCGCAAAGTTGGGCAACGACGATTTGGGCGGATATGCTCGCGTAGCAGCGCTCCTCGTGTACGCGACGCGGCGAACGCCGCGTCGCACGTGCACTCGTCGCGACGAGCGACATGCCGGGGGCATGTCGCCGGACATCGGCAGCAACGCCGCCGGTGGTACAGCGAGCTTGATCGCGGATTCGCGGTTCGCGCCAGACGAACCGCGAACATTAGTTAGGCGCGCTCCCTTCGGAGCGGCCGCGCGTGCGCGCGCAGCACAAAGGCGAGGGGAGAAGCCGCTCCGATGGCCCTGTTCCCACGGATCACCGCCCCGTACTGCCGAAGCCGCCTCCGCCGCGCTCCGATCCCGCAAACTCTTCGACGACGTTAAAGCTTGCCTGCACCACCGGCACGATGACCAACTGCGCCAGCCGCTCGAGCGGGTTCAAGGTAAACGCTTCGCGGCTGCGGTTCCACGTGGAGACCATTAGCTCGCCCTGATAGTCGGAGTCGATCAGCCCGACCAGGTTGCCGAGCACGATGCCGTGCTTATGTCCAAGCCCGGAGCGCGGAAGAATCATCGCCGCATAGCCGGCATCGGCAATGTGAATCGCAAGTCCGGTCTTGATCAGGTGCGTTGTGCCCGGTTCGATCAGCAGCGGCGCATCGACGCACGCGCGCAGATCGAGTCCGGCAGAGCCACCCGTCGCGTATGCGGGCAACTGATCGCGCAGTCGAATGTCCAGGATGCGAACATCGACTCGCATTACTTCGTCTTGTTTGCCGTGCTGAAAACTTTCGAAACCAGCGCCTGCGTCTGCTTGCTTTGCTGCGGCGAAAACTGCCGCATTGCACGCCTGATCCGCTGCACGCCCCAGAAAATGAATGCGATGCCGACCACAAGTGTCGCAACGCTGGCGCTGGCGATCAGCCAGTACAGCGCGAGCAGTACACCGATCGCAATCGACAGGAGCGACGAAAGCAGCCGGCCGAGCGAGGCGCGCGCCACGACGGGTGCGAGGCTCGCCTGCAACTGCGCTGCACTGCGGAGATCCGCCGGCTTGCGACCTGCAAAGAAATGACTGCCGGCCTTGTTTGCGCCCTTCGCCGGCGAACTTTCAAGCTGGTTGATCAACGGATGGCCGCTGCCGAGCAAGCGCGCTGCGGATTCCTTCTGCAGTTGTTCAATGTAAGCAATGAAATCGCCGTCCTTCGGCTCATGTGTATCGATCATTTCAACCTCGACGCAATTTCGGCAATCAATCGTCTCGCCTGCGCGAGTTTGTCGTCGCGCGGCAAGGTGGTGACGCCATGTGCGTCGATCAATGACAGTTCACTGCTGTCGGCGCCGAAAACGTCCTGCGCCCGGTTGGCCACCATCAAGGGCACGTTTTTGCTCGCAAGCTTGCGACGTGCGTTGTCGATCACGTCATCGCTTTCGGCGGCAAAGCCGACGCAGTACGGCGCTGCCGGAAGACCGGCAACCGTCGCAAGAATGTCGGGATTGGGCGCGAATTGCAGTGACGGCGGCGCCGAGCCGTCTTTCTTGATCTTGTTCGTGCTCTGGTTGCTGACGTGCCAGTCAGCCACCGCTGCGACCGAGATGAAGACATCGGCCGGTAGATTGTTCATCACTGCATCCATCATTTCGCGTGCTGTCGTCACGTCGATTCGCTGCACGCCACGCGGCGCGGCAAGCGCGGCCGGTCCGGCGATCAACGTGACGCGCGCGCCGGCATCGCGCGCAGCGCGCGCTATTGCAAAGCCGGTCTTGCCTGAAGATAAATTCGTAATGCCGCGCACCGGATCGATCGGTTCGAACGTCGGTCCCGCGGTTACCAGCACTTTTTTGTCCGCCAGGGTCTTCGGCTGGAAAAACGAAACGATGGCATCCAGCAACTCGTGCGCTTCGAGCATGCGGCCGAAGCCGGTTTCACCGCACGCCTGAGCGCCGCTGGCTGGCCCCAGGATCACGATATCGTCCGCACGCAACTGCGCGATGTTTCGTTGCGTCGCCGGGTTGTCCCACATTTCGACGTTCATCGCCGGGGCGACCAGCAAGGGTGTGCGAGCTCGATCGCGCGCCAGCACAAGCGTCGACAACAGATCGTCCGCGAAGCCGTGCGCGACCTTCGCCAGAAAGTGCGCCGTAGCCGGTGCGACGACGATCGCGTCAGCGCCCCTTGTCAGTTCAATGTGCGGCATCGCATCGCCGACGGCGCTGTTCCACTGGTCGACTTCAACCGTGCGACCACTTAGCGCCTGCATCGTCGTGGCGCCAACCAACTGCTGCGCGGCCGCCGTCATCACCACCTGCACCGTCGCGCCTTGATCCTGCAGCCGGCGCACCAGCTCGCAGACCTTGTACGCCGCAATGCCGCCGGTCATGCCGACGACGAGGTGTTTGCCGCGAAGCTGCATCGTCATTTCGATCTGCGCACCCGGCGCAACTCGTCGACGATCAACAGCGCGGCACCGCCGACGATCGCGCTATCGGCCAGGTTGAATGCGGGCCAGTGCCAGCCGCCCCAGTGAAAATCGAGAAAGTCGATCACGTGGCCGTAGGCGATGCGGTCGATCACGTTGCCGACCGCGCCGCCCAGGATCATCGCGAGCGCCAACGCGAACAGTCGTTGATGGCCGTGCCGCGCCAGTAGATACAGGATGAACACCGACGCGGCGAGCGCGATCGTGATCAAAAATCCTTCCTGCCAGCCCGACGCGGTGGCCAGAAAAGAAAACGCCGCGCCCTTGTTGTAGGCGAGCACAAGGTTAAAGAAGCTCGTGACCGGCACGACATCACCGAATTCGAACCGTCGTTCAATCGTGATCTTCGTCAGCTGATCGATAAGAATGATCCCGATCGCGAGCCCGAGCCACGGCAGCATGCGTTGCGGCCAGGTGGGCTGTTTGACGAATGACATCAGGCAAATGCCCTCGGTTCGCCGGCGCCGAACAGGTTGCTGACGCACCGCGCGCAGATTGTCGGATGACCGGCATCGCAGCCGACATCGGCACGCCAGTGCCAGCAGCGCTCGCACTTGGTGTTCGCGGAGGGCGTGACGACGATCTGCTCGCCGGCCGCGTCGTCAACCTGCGTTACGCGGGCGTGTGAAGTAATCAGCACGAACCGCAGATCGTCACCCAAGGTTTGCAGCAACGCTGCTGCTTCCGCGATCACGCGGACTTCAACTTCGGCCTGCAATGACGATCCGATCGCGCCTTGTTCGCGCAACGGTTCGAGTTTCTTGTGAACATTGGCGCGCACGGCGCGGATGGAGGTCCACTTCTCGATCAACGCGGCTTCATCCACAGGCGCGGGCAGCACAGGAAACGTTTCGGTGAAAATCGTTCCGCCCGTTTTCTTCTTCAGCACCTTCCACGCCTCTTCTGCTGTGAACGACAGCAGCGGCGCCATCAGCTTCAACAAAGCTTCGGTGATCACGTACAACGCGCACTGCGCGGAGCGGCGCCCCTTTGAATCAGGCTTGGTCGTGTACAGCCGGTCCTTCAGGATATCCAGATAAAACGCACCGAGATCTTCCGACGCAAAGGTCTGCAGCCGCGCAACGATCGGATGGTATTCGTACCGGTCATAGTCCGCCTGTGCGCGCGCAGCGACGTCGCGCATCATGGTCAGCGCATAGCGATCGATCTCGAACCAGTCGGCCACCGGCAGCATGTCACGCTCGACATCGAAATCGCTGACGTTCGCCAGCAGAAATCGCAACGTGTTCCTAAGCCGCCGGTAACTTTCGACGACACGCTTCAGAATCTCATCGGACAGCGACAGCTCGCCCGAATAATCAGTGCTCGCCACCCAAAGCCGGATGATCTCCGCTCCCAGCGTGTCGGCCACTTTTTGCGGTGCGATCACGTTGCCGAGCGACTTGCTCATCTTGCGGCCCTGACCATCGACAACGAAACCGTGCGTCAGCAAAGCCTTGTACGGCGCCACACCGTTCAGCATGCACGAGGTGAGCAGCGCGGAATGAAACCAGCCGCGATGCTGATCGGAGCCTTCGAGATACATCTCGGCCGGAAAGTGCGATTCGGCCGCATGCGACCCGCGCATCACCGTCTGATGCGTGACGCCGGAGTCGAACCATACGTCGAGCGTGTCGCGGTTCTTCACATAATGGTCTGCGTCGTTGCCCAGCAGCTCGCGCGGATCCACGTCCTGCCACGCTTCAATGCCGCCTTGCTCGATGCGCTGCGCGACCTGTTCGAGCAATTCCTGCGTGCGTGGATGCAACGCGCCGGTTTCCTTGTGCACGAAGAACGCCATCGGCACGCCCCATTGACGCTGGCGCGATAGCGTCCAGTCCGGTCGATTGGCGATCATGCCGTGCAACCGGGCCTTGCCCCATTGCGGATAAAACTGTGTGGCTTCGATACCGGCCAGCGCGAGCTCGCGCAACGTTGTTGCGCCGTCGACCGGCGCGACGTCGATGCCGGCGAACCATTGCGACGTTGCGCGATAAATCACCGGCGTCCGATGGCGCCAGCAGTGCATGTAGCTGTGCGTGATTTTTTCCACGTGCAGTAAATGGCCATGCTCGCGAATCACATCGACGATCTTCGGATTGGCATCCCAGATTTTCATGTCGCCAAACAGCGGTAGCGACGGCGCGAACACGCCATCGCCTTGCACCGGATTCAGGATCTCGTCATCGGTCATGCCATGCGCCTTGCACGACACGAAGTCTTCGATGCCGTAGGCGGGCGACGAGTGCACGATGCCGGTGCCGGTGCCGAGCGTCACGTAGTCCCCCAGGTACACCGGGGCGTCACGGTCGTAAAACGGGTGGCGAAAACGAAGCAGCGAAAGACTCTTGCCCGCCGTCTGCGCGAGCGTCGTGCCGTTTAACTTGTACGTTGCCAGGCACGCATCCCTGCGCTCGGTGGCGAGCACCAGCAGACCACGTTCGGTATCGACGAGGTCATAGTTCGCGTCAGGATGCAGGTTCAGCGCCTGATTGGCCGGGATCGTCCATGGCGTGGTGGTCCAGATCGCGGCGTACACCGGCTTGTCGGGTAACTGCGATAAGTCAAAAGCAGCAGCGAGCCTGGTGCGCTCGTCATCGCGCAGCGGAAACGCAACATCGACCGCGAGATCGACCTTGTCCTGATACTCAACTTCCGCTTCAGCCAGCGCCGAGCCGCAGTCGAAGCACCAGTTGACTGGCTTGAGTCCGCGAAAGACGAAGCCCTTGGCCATGATCCGGGCGAGCGCACGCAGCTCGTCGGCTTCATTCTTGAAGTCCATCGTCTTGTATGGACGGTTCCACAGTCCCAACACGCCGAGCCGCTTGAAATCCTTCCTTTGCTGCTCGATCTGCTCGGCCGCGTGTGCGCGCGAGCGTGCCTGCACTTCGCGTGTCGGCAGATTGCGGCCAAACTTTTTTTCAATCAGGATCTCGATCGGCATGCCGTGACAATCCCAACCCGGTACGTAGTGCGCATCGAAGCCCGCCATCTGCCGGCTCTTGACGACGATGTCCTTCATGATCTTGTTGACCGCGTGGCCGATATGCAAATCGTTGTTTGCATACGGCGGCCCGTCGTGCAGGATCCACTTGCGCCGGCCGGCCGATGCAGCGCGAATCTGCCCGTAGACATCCTGCTCGTCCCATTCGCGAATCCATTGCGGTTCGCGCTTTGCGAGATCGCCGCGCATTGGAAACGGTGTCTCCGGCAGATTCAGCGGATATTTACGCGTCGCCGGGTCAGCGGCCGGTTTTCGTTTTTCGTCTGGCATACCAGTAAGGTCAGGACGCGACCGCGCCATTCAATATCGAGCGTGCGCGCACAGCGTCGTCGCCGATCGCGGCCGATAACGCGTCAAGTGTCTCGTACTTTTGCTCGTCGCGCAGCTTCCTGACGAATTCCACGGTCACCAACCTTCCGTAGACTGCGTCGGCGAAGTCGAACAGATGGACTTCGAGCAGCCAGCGTCCGGCATCATCGATCGTAGGCCGCAAGCCAATGCTGGCAACTCCTGCGACCGAATATTCCGCCAGGCAGTGCACGCGTACCGCAAAAATCCCCCGCAGCGCCGGATGCGCATGTTCGATCTTCAGATTGAGCGTTGGGAAACCGAGAGATCTGCCGAGCTTCCGACCGTGCAGCACCCGACCGCTGATCACATAAGGGCGGTCCAGCAATGCTGACGCACTGATCAAATCGCCCGTCGCCAGCGCCTGGCGTACGGCGGTGCTGGAAATTCGCTCGCCATTGTCAGCGATGGTCGGCATCACTTCGAGCTCGAATGCGCCGCGCGCCGCATACTCGGCCAATAGCGCAGTATCACCAGCGCGCCTGGCGCCAAAGCGGAAATCGTTGCCGACCAGAAGCCAGCGCATCGCACAGCCATCGAGCAGGACATCCTCAATGAATGCGCCGGGAGTCAACAGCGAGAAGCGTCGATTGAAGCGGACAACAAACGCGCTCTCGATACCGCACTGGTCAAATGCAGCCAGCTTGTCACGCAGGTTCGCAACGCGCGCGGGCGCTCGTTCCGGCGCGAAGAATTCGCGCGGGTGCGGCTCGAACGTCATCACCGCCGGCGCCAACTGGCGTTCGCGCGCAGCGGCCACGACGCGCTTCAGCAGCGCCTGGTGGCCGCGATGAACGCCATCGAAGTTGCCGATCGTCAGCGCGCAGGGCATGCGATCAGCGGAACGAGGAGTGCCGCGAAATACCTTCATAAAAGCGCGGTGGATTGCTACGCGGAAGTAACGTTGAAGTATACGGTCGAGCCACGCATCATCTTGATTTGTCGAACGTTTGCAATGAGTGTCGCGTACCCGTCAGTACAATTCGCGCACTGATGACCAACAACGCGATCAAGAACATTGTCGTGCTCGTGTCGGGGCGCGGCAGCAATCTGCAGGCGTTGCTGACGACCGCAAAGGTCGAGCACTGGGAGTCAGAGCTCGCAACGCGCGTTGCCGCCGTTATCAGCAACCGCGCGGATGCCGAAGCGCTCGAGATCGCACGCGCGCATGACATCCCGGTGCACACCATTGTCAACGATGAGTTCTCGTCCCGTGCGGCGTTCGACGGTGCGTTGGCCAGGGTGATCGATCGTTACGCGCCAGCGTTGGTCGTGCTGGCCGGATTCATGCGCGTCCTGGCGCCGAAGTTCGTGCGCCATTACACCGGGCGGCTGATCAACATTCATCCGTCGCTGCTGCCGTCGTTTCCCGGCTTGAACACGCATCAGCGCGCCCTGGATGCCGGCGTGCGAGTGCATGGTGCGACGGTGCACTTTGTGTCGGACGACGTTGATTCCGGCGCGATCATTGCGCAAGCTGCCGTTCCGGTGCATGCGGACGATGACGCGGCGTCACTGGCCGCACGCGTATTGCAGCAGGAGCATCGGCTGCTGCCGCGAGCGGTGCGTCAGGTGCTCGAAGGCCGGGTGCAATGCGGCGGCCGGCGTGCGGTGCTCAAAGACATTGCACCGGGCGAATTGACGCTGCTTGCCCCATGAAGGCGAGAGCACCGAAGAAGCGTGCACGGCGCGACGCGGGCGATACCGCCGGTTCGAACCGCCAGCCGCGAAGATCAAGTGAAGCGCTCAGTGTCCGCCGGCCTGCGCGCGGACATTCGCAGCGTAACGACGGTGCATCTCACATTGCATCGGCCAGTCGCATCACATCGCTGGTGGTCGACTCGCTGGCAGCCGCGCTCGCCGTGATACTGAAATTCGACGGGCCGTCCGACGTATTGGTGTCCCGTTTTTTTCGCATGCATCCGGCCCTCGGCCAGCGTGATCGCAGCCTGATTGCCGAAGCGGTGTTCTTCGCATTGCGCCGCTACGCGACATTGGGCTGGATCCTGCAGCCGGCGCATCCGGCGCGCGCGCCGCGGCTGGCGGCGCTCGTGACGCTGGCGCGCCAGCATGGGCTCGATGCCATCGACGAGCGCGCGTTGCGCGGCGATGCAAGCGCGGTGAAACACGCGCTTGCGATCGATCTTGCGCCGGCACCGAGTTCGGTGCAGGCAGAACTACCGCACTGGCTGTTCGTTGAAATCGAACGGCAGTACGAGGACGCTGCGCCGCTGATCGATGCGCTGAAGGAAAGCGCACCGCTCGATCTGCGCGTCAATTCAATCAAGGCCACACGGGAAGATGTGCTCGAAGAACTGGCTGCTCATCATGTGGGGGCGGCGCCGACACGCTATTCGCCCGATGCGATTCGCCTGTCGAGCAAGCCGGCATTGACAAACTGGCCCGCGTATCGCGAAGGCCGGATCGAGGTCCAGGACGAGGGCAGCCAGTTGATCGCCCGACTGCTGCAGCCGCGCCGCGGGAAAATGGTGGTCGATTTTTGCGCCGGCGCGGGCGGCAAGACGCTCGCCATCGGCGCACTGATGCGGTCGAGCGGACGGCTGTATGCGTTCGATGTCAACGACAAACGGCTGGCGGGCCTCGGCCCGCGTCTGAAGCGCAGCGGTTTATCGAACGTGCATCCGGTCACGATTCGCAGTGAATCGGATATCCGTGTGAAGCGGTTAAACGGCAAGTGCGACGGCGTGCTGGTCGATGCGCCATGTTCGGGCAGCGGTACGTTGCGGCGTAATCCAGACCTGAAATGGCGCTTTAGCGAGGCGGAACTCGAGCGCGTGAACGACGTGCAGCGCTCGATACTGCGCGCGGCGGCGCGGCTGCTGAAGCCGGGCGGCCGGCTGGTGTATGCAACATGTTCGTTGCTGGTACGTGAAAACCAGCAAGTGGTCGATGCGTTCCTGGCCGAGCATTCCGAATACGAGCTGATCCCGGCGGCCACCGTGCTGCGCGCACAGTCGATCGACGTCGAGCATGCAGCACGCTTCGCGCCGTACTTTGTCATGCTGCCGCATTTGCACGGCACCGACGGTTTTTTCGCCGCTGTCTTCGAGCGCAAATGAAATAACGTGTGAACCGATAACGTGAACCGCCAGACGCTTTTCGAGGACGTTTTGCATATCCTGCAAAACGAGCTGTCGCGCCCCACGCATGCGTGGCAACTGGCGATTGTTGCCATTGGGTTGCTCGCAGGCTGGCTCTGGGCACGGCAAGTTGCCCGGCGCACGCAGGAGCGGCTGCAAGCCGCTGCCGCTTCGGAGCACAGCGTCAGAATCGATGTTCTGAAGTTTTCGATCGCCGGAGCTCGCCGGCTCGCGTTTCCGGTTGCCGCGATATTTTTCATCGTCATCGGCGGGCTCGCGCTTTATCTCGCAGGCGTGGTGCGTGCCGGCGATCTGCAGTTGCTGCGGCTGGCGCTGCTGCTGCTCGGCGCGATGGCCGCCATCCGGTTGTTCGTCTACATCCTGCGCCGTTCGCTGCCGCGCGCGACCTGGATCGGAACCTTCGAGCTCGGCATTGCATTGACGATCTGGGCCCTGGTCGCACTGCATGTCACCGGTCTTTTGAACAGCCTGATCGAGCATCTGGATGCCGTGCGCTTTCCGTTGGGCAAGCCGCCGCTGAGCTTGTGGGACATCGTGGCCGGCGCTGTCAGCGTCGTTCTGACCGTGCTGGCTGCGCTATGGGCCGGATCGGCCATCGAATCGCATCTGATGGGTACCAAATCGCTGACGCCGAATTCGCGCGTGGTGCTGGCGCGGCTGATCAAGGCGCTGCTGACGGTGCTGGCGGTAATGGTTGCGTTGTCGTTTGCCGGTATCGACTTGACCGTCCTGTCGGTCTTCGGCGGCGCGCTCGGTGTGGGGCTCGGGCTTGGCTTGCAGAAAATCGCAAGCAACTACGTCAGCGGATACATCATCCTGCTCGATCGCAGCTTATCGATCGGCGACATGATCACCGTCGACAAGTTTTACGGTGCAGTGTCGCAAATCAATGCGCGTTACACCGTGATCAAGGCGCTCGATGGAACTGAAACGATTTTGCCGAACGAAATGCTGGTGGCCACACCGGTTATCAATCATTCGTACAGCAATACAACCGTGCAGGTGAAAGTGACACTGTCGGTTGCATACGGCACCGATGTCGATCGTGCGCTGCAGATTCTGGTCGAAGCGGCGACCGAACAGCCGCGCGTGCTGGACGATCCCGCGCCGAGTTCGTTTATTACCGGCTTTGGCGCCGATGGCATCGATCTGCAAATCGGCTTCTGGATCCGCGATCCGGAGGCGGGCAGTTTGCCGATCCGTTCCGACATTGCCCGTCGCATTTTGAAAAGATTTCACGAGGAAGGCATTGAAATTCCGTTCCCGCAGCGCGACGTGCGGATAAC
>CAZKNV010000016.1:12314-14007 GCA_964554145.1 uncultured Burkholderiaceae bacterium | reverse complement strand
CTTCGTTGAAGTCCTCGTACGACATCGAAAACGGAAGGTGCAGCAGCTGTGCGGAGCGCCGCAAGCGATCGAAGTGCTCTCGCAGCGCGAGCAGCGAGAACTCGCGGCCGTCGTGCCGCCAGTATCCCTTGATGCCCTCGAATACGCTTGCCGCGCGTAGCGCAGCCTCGCTTGCCACATGGATCGTCGCCTCGTCCCATGGGGTGATGCGGCCGTTCATGAAGACGTAAGGCGGCCGTTGCAGCTTGACGGTCGGGATCGACGACTGCCGCGGCATCGACGAAGCGTTGGTCACGGCTGCGCTTCTCTTCGCACGATCAATCCCAGCATTTCCACGGCGCCTTGGCGGTGTTCCACAGCTCTTCCAGCACATGCTTGTCGCGCAGCGTATCCATTGGCATCCAGAAGTCGTCGTGCCGGTAGGCGGCAAGCTGTTGTTCTTCGGCCAGTGCCTGCAATGGCCGCATCTCGAAAACGACGTCGTCGGATTCGACGTAGTCCGCCACGCTGGGCTCGAGCACGAAGAAGCCGCCGTTCATCCACGCACCGTCGCCGCGCGGCTTCTCGCGGAAGTGGGTGACCAGGATCTGATCGGCGCTCAGCGCGAATGCGCCAAAGCGCCCTTCAGGCTGCACGGCCGTCATCGTCGCCAGCTTCCGATGCTGACGGTGAAAGTCGATTAGCTTGCCGATGTCGATGTTGGCAACGCCGTCGCCGTAGGTCATACAGAATGTCTCGTCGCCGATGTAGCGCATCGCACGCTTGACGCGGCCGCCGGTCATCGTCCGGTCGCCGGTATCAACCAACGTCACTCGCCACGGCTCGATGCCGTTTCGATGGATCGTCGTCTGCCCTTCTCGCAGGTCGAACGTCACATCGGCATGATGCAACGCGTACGAAGCGAACCACTCGGTGATGACATGGCCCTTGTAACCGCAGCAGATCACGAAGTCGTTCAGGCCGTAGGCCGAGTAGATCTTCATGATGTGCCACAGGATCGGCATGTCGCCGATCTCCACCATCGGTTTCGGCCGCACCGCGCTTTCCTCGCTGATGCGCGTTCCGAAGCCGCCCGCGAGAATCATGACTTTCACTTGGGCCGTCCTCCTTGTTATGCGCGCCGATTGTCGCAGCGGATCAACCGCCGTGAGCGAGCAATAAGTACGAAATATTCACACCGTTCTGCCTGAGCGAATCGGCCGCCGCTATCAGAACAACGTGTATATGAAAGGCGCGATCGCCGAGCCTTGGCCAAACACGACCAGAGCGCCGAGCAGCAGCAGGATCACGATGATCGGCGCCAGCCAGAACTTCTTGCGATCCGCCATGAACCCCCAGAGATCTTTAAGCAGATCGATCATCAAAACGGCCTTTCCATGCTTTGAGCTGTTCGTTGCCGCGAAGGCTTGCGATACGACTCGGTACGCCCCTGCCGTAACACGAGCGGATCGGCGATCAGCCGCCGGATCGCGCCGACCGGGGTAAACACGAGATAGAACACGAGCCCGAGGATAAGCCGCGTGTTGAACCGGCCGATCGGCTCGGCCAATTTCATCCAGCCGCGCTGCACCGGCCGCAGCAGCTTCGGGGCAACGACGGCCGGAACAATCAGCGCGGCGCACACGATGAATGGCCACAGCGGAATGCCGAACGAAAATATCCAGGGCAGCAGCAGGCCGAAGATCAGCGCGAA
>CAZKNV010000016.1:0-12214 GCA_964554145.1 uncultured Burkholderiaceae bacterium | reverse complement strand
TCTTCGCGCACCGGCGCCACCATCAGCATGTACGGGCTTTCGCATCCGAGCTCGAAGTAATCGGCGACGCGCTCTGCTCGCACCGAGGGGGCGAACGGGCGAAACGACTCGCGATACTTGATCTTAAGGTTCATTACCGACTGCATGCTGCGGCTGCGTGCATCGCCGATGATCGATCGCGCGCCGAGTGCGCGAGGGCCGAACTCCATTCTTCCCTGAAACCAGCCGACCACGTTGCCCTCGGCGAGCACGCGAGCGACCTGCAAAAAAAGGTGCTCGTCCGCGACCACCTGATACTTCGCGCCGATCGAATCCAGATACTGGCCGATCTCTTCATTCGAAAAGTGCGGGCCAAGATAAGCCCCATGCATCGAGTCGAGTGCGCCATTGAGGGCGCGCGGCCGATCCAGGTATTCGTGCCACGCGCTTAGGGCGGTGCCCACCGCGCCGCCGGCATCGCCTGCTGCCGGCTGCACCCAGATCGATTCAAATGGCCCTTCCTTGAGCAGCCGTCCGTTGGCAACGCAGTTCAGCGCGACTCCGCCGGCCATGCACAAGTTCTTCATTCCGGTTTCGCGGTGCACGGTGTGGCCCAGACGAAGCACGATTTCTTCGGTCACCTTCTGGATCGACGCAGCCAGATCCATGTGAAACTGCGTGAGCTTCGATTCCGGCTTGCGGGGCGGCGCGTCGAACAGGCGATCAAAGGCGTTATTGGTCATCGTCAACCCGGTGGCGAAGTTGAAGTACCACATGTTCATGCGGAACGTGCCGTCGGGCTTGACCTCGATCAGTTCGCGCATGATGAGGTCGACGTACTTCGGCTCGCCATACGGAGCGAGTCCCATCAGCTTGTACTCGCCGGAGTTGACCTTGAATCCGGTGTAGTAGGTGAAGGCCGAGTACAGCAACCCGATCGAGTGTGGAAAGTCGATCTCCCACAGCGGAGCAAGTCGGCTTCCGGTCCCCTTCCATACGGTGGTCGTGGCCCATTCGCCGACGCCGTCCATGCACAGCACCGCCGCCGACTCGTACGGGCTCGGAAAAAATGCCGACGCCGCGTGAGACTGATGATGTTCGGTGAACAGCAGCTTCGGCAGCGCTGCGCCACCGGCGTGCTGCGCCAGCTCATCGTGCAACAACTTTTTAAGGAACAGTTTTTCCTTCAGCCACACAGGCATCGCCGCGAGGAACGAGCGAATGCCGCGCGGCGCGTACGCGAGATACGTTTCAAGCAACCGCTCGAACTTGATCAGCGGCTTGTCGTAAAAGGCAACGAGGTCTACCGATTCGAGTGATGCACCGGCTTCCTGCAGACAGTATGCGAGCGCTTTGTGCGGAAAGCCGGCGTCGTGCCGCTTCCTTGTGAACCGCTCCTCCTGCGCAGCCGCGACGATCTCGCCATCGCGCACGACGGCCGCGGCGCTGTCGTGGTAGTACGCGGAAATGCCGACAATGGTGGTCATCACCGTATTCTGCAGCTCAGATGCGACGCCAGAAGAGCCGCTCGTCGACCTGGCGGGTTCTTTGCAGATAATGCAGCTGCTTCAGACGCGTAAAGGCTCGAAACTGGTAGGCGTCTTGCGAGAAATCGATCCGCTCGAACAGCGCTTTTAACTCCTCGACCCCTTGGCGCGCGGTCCACCGGCAGCGAAATCCCGGAAGCTTTGCGGAGATCTTGTCGAACGCAACCCGGTAGCTGCGATTGTCTCCGGCGCTTGATCCGACGCTTACCTCGCAGCCCGCAAACACGCTCGCCACGATGTCGGCGAGATCGCGTACCCGATAGTTTTCGCCCGACTGCCCGACATTGAATACCTCGCCTCTCACAAGCGGGGCCGGGGCGTCAAGCGCGCAACGGATGGCCTCGCAGATGTCCTCGACGTGCACCAGCGGACGCCACGGCGTGCCGTCGCTCGTCATGGCGATCCGGCGCTCGGTCCACGCGCGCGCACACAGATCGTTCAACACGATGTCGAAACGCATGCGCGGCGAAGGACCGTACGCCGTCGCATTGCGCAGGAACACCGGACAGAATTGCTCGTCGGCCATTTCCTGCACGTCGTGCTCGACGGCAACTTTGCATTTGGCGTATGCCGTTTGGGGATTGGTCGGCGCCGTTTCCGACAGGAACTCTCCGGTCCCGACGCCATAGACGCTGCAAGACGACGCATAGACGAAACGCTGCACGCCGGCCGCCTTGGCCATTCGCGCCAGGTCAACCGAGCCCCGATGATTGATCTCGAACGTCACCTCCGGATTGTTGTTGCCGAGCGGATCGTTCGACAGTTCGGCCAAGTGCACCACTGCGTCGATGTCCTCAAGATCACGTTGCGTCACGGTGCGCAGATCCTTTATCAGCGTGCGCGGAAGCGACGGCAATGCAACTGGATCGCTGTAGAGCCACCCGTCCCGATAGTAGCCAGTGTCGAGCCCGACGACCTCATGGCCGGCGGCGATCAATATCGGAGCAAGCCGGCAACCGATGTAGCCCTCGGTGCCTGTGATGAGCACTTTCATCTAGAGCACCTTCACTTCAGGAATCGGCACAACGAAGCGGCCGCCCCATTCGTTGACGTAGGAGGCGGCTCGCGATATCTCGTCCTGCAGGTTCCAGGGCAGAATCAGAATGTAGTCCGGACGCTGCGTGCGGATGCTCTCGGGGGGCAAGATGGGGATACGCGTTCCCGGCGTGTACTTGCCCTGTTTATACGGATTGGCGTCGACCGTGAAGTCGAGAAAATCGGTCCGAATGCCGCAGTAATTGAGAAGCGTGTTGCCTTTACCGGGTGCGCCATAGCCCGCGATCTTCTTGCCGCGCTGCTTGGCATCGATCAGGAATGACAGCAATTTGCGCTTAGTCGCCTGCACCTGCACTTCAAAGCCGAGATAGCGATCGAGCGTCAGAAACCCGTCGTCGATTTCGCGCTGGCGCAGGCGATCCACGCGCTCGCCGATAGACAAAGCCGTGTTCTCGGCATGCCGTGCGTAGATGCGCAGCGAGCCTCCGTGCGTCGGCAGTTCCTCGACGTCGAACAGCGTCAGGCCATGGAACGCGAATACTTTCTCGACAGCGACAAGCGAAAAGTAGCTGAAGTGCTCGTGATAAATCGTGTCGAATTGATTCTCCGCCATCAATCGCCACAAGTGAGGAAACTCCATCGTGATCACGCCGCGCGGCGCTAGCAGCAACTTCATTCCGGAGACGAAGTCGTTCAAGTCCGGCACGTGGGCCAACACGTTGTTGCCGATCAAGAGGTCCGGTTTACCGTGCTCTTGGGCGAGCTGTTCCGCCGTGGCTCTACCGAAAAAGCAAACGGCTGTGGGAATACCTTTGTCGACGGCCGCTTTTGCTACGTTCGCCGCCGGCTCTATCCCCAGCACGGGAATCGCGCGCGCCGCGAAATGCTGCAACAGGTAGCCGTCGTTGCTTGCGATCTCCATCACCTTGCTGGGGAGCCCCAGCTCGAAGCGCTGGATCATCATTTCCGCATAGCGTCGCGCGTGTTCGACCCACGATGTCGAATACGACGAGAAGTAGGCGTACTCGGAAAAGATGCTCTCGGGAGTTACGAACTCCGGCAGTTGCACCAGGAAACACTGATCGCACACGAAAGCATGCAGCGGATAGAACGGCTCAACTTCATGCAAGTGGTCCGGGTGGATGTGCGTCTGGCACAACGGCGACATCCCGAGGTCGACGAACGTGGTTCGCAGCGGCGTCGAGCAGAAGCGGCAGAGCAGACTACTCATCAAGGTGGCGGCACAAGCGCCGCTTTCAGGTCCGCCACCGTTGTCATTAGAGTCATCGGTTCGATCGGCGACGGATCAAGTCCCAGGCGTAGGTAGAAGGTCTTGGCTTCCGCCGAAATGGCATGCACGAGCAAGCCGCGAATGCCGATGGATTCTGCGGCGTGTATGACGCGTCTCGCTGCGTCCTGAAGCAAGGCGCGACCGAAGCCGCGCCCTTGATGCGACCGCGCAATGGTCAAGCGCGCCAGCACCACGACAGGAATTGGATCGGGCATGTTGCGCCGGAAGCGCCCCGGGGCGGCCGCGGGTACCACGGCGCTCGAAGCCAAAGCGTAGTACGCAACGACTTGTCCCGATTCGCATGCGACAAACGTACGCGACGCGCCGCTCGCCTGGTTCAGCAGGGCACGTCGCCGCAGCCACTCGTCCAGCGAGACGACGCCGCAATCGAAGGCTTCGAGGCTATGTCCGGCAGTCAGCGGTTCCGGCGCCTTGAGCATCAGCCCTTGGGCCAGGGCTGGGCCTTCTGCATCGTGCGCCGCAGACGATCGTTCGGTTTCGGCGCTTCATCGAGCCGAGCAAGGAACCGGGTGTAAGCAGCCGAGCTGACCGACAGGACAGTGCGGTCCAACAGCGCCTCCTCGGCCGCCCGGCGCGCTGCAGCAAGGATGAAGTCCGTCCGGGTCTTGCCGCTCGACTCTGCCGCGCGATCTATGAGGTTGCGCTCCGCGGCGGGTATACGCAGGTTCAATGTTTCGCGACGCGTCGGCGCCGCTGACTTGGAGACGGTGGTCTTCATCGGGTGGTTTTCCTAAGGGAAACACAGTCTACCGCGCCGTAATGCTGATGTCATTACATCAACTGAGCGGCTTTGGTGACCAGAAAATGGGTAGTTGTGCCTCAACGCCGTTGCCTCCATAATGTTCCTACATTACGTAGGTACAGCATGAAAAGCGTCAACGTCCGCCAGCTCAAGAACAACCCCTCTGATGCCCTGCGCATGGCGCGCAAGGCGCCGGTCGTGGTCATGAACCGCGACCAGCCCGAGGCATTGCTGTTCCACCTCGACGATGAGGGCCTGCTTGGTGAGCCTGGGGTACGGCTCGCTCTCGCGACGGCCCTTTACCGGAGCGAAAGCGTGACGCTCGCGCGCGGGGCAAGAATCGCCGGCATACTGCTCGTGGACTTCATGCTGCACGTCTCGCAGGAGGGCATCCCGGTGATCCGGGGTAACGCGAAGACCCTGCGCGAGGACCTCAAGAACGTCGAGGCGTGGCGCGCGAAGAGGTAGCCTTCGTGAACGCGAGTCCGCTCATCGGGCTCGCGAATCTCGACGGGCTTGCTTGGCTGGGCAAGTTGTACGGTCGAGCGCGCATCACGCCGACCGTGCGATCAGAGGTGCTCACAGGACTCGGTCGCCCGGGTGAAGCAGAGGTCTCTGCCGCGATCAGGCGTCGGCAGATCGGTGTATTGCGCCGTGATCCCGCGGCGCCGCTGCTTCCTGCGTTGGACGCCGGCGAGGCGAGCACGATTCGGGCGGCGCTTGCACACGGTCCCCATGCGCTGGTGATCCTCGATGAGTTGTCCGCGCGCAAGGCCGCACGACGGCTCGGTCTGCGTTGCACGGGAACGGCGGGTGTGATTGTAGAAGCGAAGCGCGCTCAGCTCGTCATGGCAGCACGGCCACTTTTCAGGCGCCTGGCGGAAAGTGGATTTTATCTGGCTCCAGAACTCGTTGCGGCGGTCCTCGAGGAACTCGGGGAAGCTTGACATTGCGGATCACCAACGTGTCATTGACGACGCACAACGGTTCGGCCTGTGTTAGTTAGCGCTACAGCGGAAACACAGCTGGCTCCTCGACCAGGGCTCGAACCTGGGACCTGCGGATTAACAGTCCGTCGCTCTACCGACTGAGCTATCGAGGAACAAAGAGCAGCGGCGAATTATATGCGACGCATTGTCATTGCAGTACCGTTGCGATCGCGCTCGCTACGTAGTCGACGTTCTTGCTATTAAGCGCAGCGACACAAATCCGTCCGGTGCTGACCGCATAAACGCCGAACTCGGTGCGCAACCGATCGACTTGTTCCGCTTTCAGGCCGCTGTAAGAAAACATCCCGTTTTGGCGCAATACAAACGAAAAGTCCTGTGCGGCGCCGTGAGCTTGCAAGCGATCGACCAATGCCGACCGCATCTGCCGAATGCGCTCGCGCATCTCTTTGAGTTCTTGCAGCCAGGAATCGCGCAGTTCGGGTGTTGTCAGCACCGTTGTGACAACCATTCCGCCATGCGTCGGCGGCGTCGAATAATTGGCACGGATTACCCGCTTCAACTGACTCAGCACGCGCGCTGATTCATCCCTGCTCGAATCGACGATCGTCAAAGCGCCGACCCGCTCTCCATAGAACGAGAAACTTTTTGAAAACGAGCTGGCGATCAAGAACGGAATGCCCGCTTGTGCGAACAGGCGCAATACCGCGCCGTCTTCATCGATGCCGCTGGCGAAGCCTTGATACGCGATATCGAGAAACGGCAGTAAGTCGCGCTCGCTCAGCAAGCCCAGCACTGCCTGCCACTGCTCCGCTGTCAGATCAATACCGGTCGGATTGTGGCAGCACGCATGCAGCACGATGATCGTGCGCGGCGGCAGCGTCCTTAGAAATGCGAGCATCGCGTCGAACTGAACGCCGCGAGTTTTCGGGTCGTAGTACGGGTAGGTGACCACATTGAACCCGGCGCTATCGAAAACAGCTCGATGGTTCTCCCACGTGGGATCGCTGATCGCAACGCTCGCATCGGGCACCACTTTCTTCAGCAGATCGGCGCCGATCTTCAGTGCACCGGTACCGCCCAGCGATTGCGCGGTGATTGCACGGCCATCGGCGATAAGCGGCGATTCTTCGCCCAGCAGCAGCTTCTGAACCGCGGTGTCATAGGCAGCGATGCCATCAATCGGTAAATAACCGCGGGGTGCAAGGGATGCAGCATGCCGTCGCTCTGCCTCGGCCACCGCCCGCAAGATCGGAATCCTGCCCTCGTCGGTTAGATAAACGCCGACACCGAGGTTGACCTTGGTGGGATGGGCGTCATGGTTAAACGCCTCAGTAAGCCCGAGCGTGGGGTCACGTGCCGCCATTTCAACGCCGGCAAAGAGCGAGGTATCCATGCAGTTTTCGTTTTAGTTGCTGCGCGCAACGCGTTTCTTCGTTAAATCAAAACGTTAGCACACGGGCTTCGTGTTATCGCGGATGCAGCATAAGGCCGCTTTGCCCGATGTCGGCTATAGCGCACCCCCTGCCGGCGGAGTTGAGGAAGTTTTTTAAAACCCAATATAAGCTTTTGATTAATCAGCCTAAACGCCAGCCCATACCGAGTCGAGGTCTAGGCTTTTTCAGCGTCAACTGTTAAGATTCCCGTTGGTTGCGAATCTATTGCACTGCAAAAACCGTGGTCGTTACCTATCCTAATTCGCCGTTTCAGTTGCACCAACCGTTTGCTCCGGCGGGTGATCAACCGGAAGCGATCGCGCGCCTGATCGAAGGGTTGGGCGACGGTCTGGCGTTCCAAACTTTGCTCGGTGTCACCGGCTCGGGCAAAACTTACACGATGGCTAATGTCATCGCGCAAATCGGCAGCCCTACTTTGGTGCTGGCGCCGAACAAGACGCTTGCTGCGCAACTGTATTCCGAAATGCGCGAGTTCTTTCCGAACAACGCCATCGAGTACTTCGTTTCGTACTACGACTATTACCAGCCCGAGGCGTACCTCCCTTCGCGCGATCTTTACATCGAGAAGGACAGCAGCATCAACGAACATATCGAGCAGATGCGGTTGTCGGCCACCAAATCGCTGCTCGAGCGGCGCGACGTGGTCATCGTGGCGACGGTGTCGGCCATCTACGGCATTGGCGATCCGTCGGACTACCACTCGATGGTGCTGACGTTGCGGCATAACGATCGGCTGAGCCAGCGCGACATCATCGTGCGGCTGACGCAGATGCAATACAAGCGCAGCGAGATGGAGTTCACGCGTGGCACGTTCCGCGTACGCGGCGACACGATCGACATCTTCCCGGCCGAGCACGCCGAGCTCGCGGTCAGGGTCGATTTATATGACGACGAGGTCGATTCGATCCAGCTGTTCGATCCGCTGACCGGCCGCGTGCGACAGAAAATTCCACGCTTTACGGTGTATCCGTCGTCGCACTACGTAACACCGCGGCAAAAGGTGTTGCGTGCGATCGAAACCATCAAGCAGGAGTTGAAGGAGCGTCTCGATGCGTTCGTTGTGCAGGGCAAGCTGGTCGAAGCGCAGCGGCTCGAGCAGCGCACGCGCTTCGATATCGAGATGATGAACGAGCTCGGTTTCTGCAGGGGGATCGAGAACTACACGCGCCATATCTCAGGGGCGATGCCGGGCGAGCCGCCGCCCACCCTGGTCGATTACCTGCCGCCCGACGCGCTGATGTTTATCGACGAATCGCATGTGACGATTCCGCAGCTGGGAGGCATGTATCGCGGCGACCGCGCGCGCAAGGAAACGCTGGTCGAGTTCGGGTTCCGGCTGCCGTCGGCGCTCGACAATCGGCCGCTGCGCTTCGATGAATTCGAACGCAAGATGCGGCGCTCGATTTTCGTGTCGGCGACTCCGGCGGCATACGAACACGAGCATTCGTCGCAAGTGGTCGAACAGGTCGTGCGTCCCACTGGCCTGGTCGATCCGCAGATTCAAGTCCGTCCGGCGCGCACGCAGGTCGACGACGTGCTGTCCGAGATCAAGCTGCGCACGGACCAGGGCGATCGAGTGTTGATCACCACGCTCACCAAGCGCATGGCGGAGGATTTGACCGAGTTCCTGTCCGAGCACGGCGTCAAGGTGCGCTATTTGCACTCGGATATCGACACCGTCGAGCGCGTGGAAATTATTCGCGACCTGCGAGCCGGCGTGTTCGATGTGGTGGTCGGTATCAACCTGCTGCGTGAAGGGCTCGACCTTCCCGAGGTTTCCCTGGTCGCCATCCTGGACGCCGACAAAGAAGGGTTTTTGCGCTCCGAGCGTTCGCTGATCCAGACGGTCGGCCGCGCGGCGCGCCATCTGAACGGTATGGCGATCATGTATGCGGACCGCGTAACCGACTCGATGCAGCGCGCGATCGACGAGACCGATCGGCGGCGCGAGAAGCAAGCCCTGTTCAACGTCGCCAACGGCATCATTCCGCGCAGCATCGTCAAAGACGTGCGCGAGCTGATCGACGGCGTCTATGACGCGACGGCAAGCCGTGAAAGTCTGAAGGCCGCTTCGGATGCGGCCGAGTACGAAGTCATGTCGGAGAAACAGGTCGGGAGAGAAATCAAGCGGCTTGAAAAGCAGATGTTTGAGCACGCCAAGAACCTGGAATTCGAAAAAGCGGCGCGGGTTCGGGATCAGCTGGCGCTGCTGAAGGAACAGGTATTTGGCTCGGGCGGGGCAACCAACGTGGTTGCGCTGGTGCCGGGAGAAAAGGCGGCTTAGGGGTGGCATCTTGAGTCGCTTGAGGCCGCCCCGATCTTGTAATTGTGTTGTAAGCGGCGCGAACTTTGCCAAGAGTGGCGGGTCTGCTGGAACGGAAGATGCCGGAACGGCCGGCGTGTTGAGGGTTATCGGGGGCAGAAAGGCCTCCTGAGCAGGGCGGTAGCGCCGCCCGCAGAAAAAGGCGAACGGGTATGACAAAAATTCTGTTTGTTTGCATGGGCAACGTCTGCCGCTCACCCATTGCGGAAGGGGTCTTCCGCAAGATGGTGCGCGACGCCGGCCTGGAGGACATCGTGCAGATCGCCTCCGCCGGCACGCACGCGTATCACGTCGGCGAACCGCCCGACGTGCGCGGCCAGCAGGCGGCGCGCAAACGCGGCTACGAATTGACCGACCTGCGCGCGCGCCAGATCACGCAGTCGGATTTCCACGAATATGACCTGATCCTGGCGATGGATTGGGAAAATCTGACGCTGTTGCAGCAGCAGTGTCCGCGGCAGCAGAAGCACAAACTGCATCTGTTGATGCGCTATGCTGGCGAGTTCGACGCGGCCACCGTGCCTGATCCTTACTACGGCGGGCCGGAGGGCTTCAGCACGGTGCTCGACTATGTCGAAGACGCGTGCCAGGGTCTGCTCGAAGTGGTGCGCAAGCGGGCGACGATGTACGCGGCGGCTTGAGTATCCAGACACAAAGAAGGCCAAGGCGCCGCTGATCCCGGCGCCTTTTTATTGCGTGAACCCCGCAGAAGTTCTCGAATTCTGGTTTGGAGCGCCAGGCGACCCCGACTTTGGAAAGACGCGGCCGCTGTGGTTTACCAAGTCTGACGCGACCGATGAACTGATCCGCAAGCGGTTCGGCAGTATCGTCGAGGCCGCTCTGAGCGGCGAGAGCGGCCGCTGGGCGGCCACACCGCGCGGCACTCTGGCGTCGATCATCCTGCTCGATCAATTCACTCGCAACATCTACCGTGATACCGCCCGCTCGTTTGCCGGCGACCCCGAAGCATTGCGGCTTGCAGCAAGACTGGTCGATCGCAACGAGGATCGATCGCTTGCGCTGGTTGAGCGCTGGTTCGTCTACATGCCGTTCGAGCATTCGGAATTTCTGAACGATCAGTATGAATCGGTGCGGCTGTCCGAGCAGCTCGCGCAAGACGGTTTGGCGGAGCCGCTACCGTGGGCAATCAAGCACTTTGACATCATCAGCCGGTTCGGCCGCTTTCCTCATCGCAACTCGATCCTGGGCCGCGAATCGACGGCCGAGGAAACCGAGTTCCTGAAGGAAGCGGGCTCGCGCTTCTAAATCAGGAGCCGGACGCCGTAACGCTAACCAGCTTGCTTGATTTCGAGTTCTCGCGCGGACAGCAACGCGGCTTCTGCTAGATAGCCGGAGCGCGACCGACCGGATCGTTGTGCGGCCTGATCGATCGCCCGCAGCACGCGACGCGGAATAGTCACATTCACTCGTTCAACGGTGTCATCGAGCGCCTCTAGCGGGACATCGACGAACGCCCAGATGAAGTTCCGCAAATCTGGTTCGTCGAGAAAAACATCTATACGGCTGGGCGGCGGGACCAATTCACCCGCGTCGAGCAGTCCCTCGAGATGCAGCTCGATCGCTCCGCGCGCGTTGGCAAGCGCCTCTTCAAAAGTGTCGCCGGCCGAAAAGCAGCCTGGCAAGTCGGGCACGATTACGCCGAAAGCGTGCGTTGAATCGCCTTTCTCTATTGCCACCGGATACAACATCGTCACTCCTGTATTCCTGCCTGCTTCTTGATCGCTTTCACGAGCCCTATGCCGAGATCTTTGCGCGGATGCGGCACTGTTACGGTACGTCCATCTTTAACGAACTGATGATGACTTCCTTTGACTCGGCTTAGGGTCCAACCTGCTCGCTGAAGTTGCTTGACCAAGTCCGCGCTCTTCATTAGTGTGTATAATACACACTATGCGCTCACAGCGTCAAGCGCAAGCATTGATCAGTCTTCGAGCTCGGCCCTGGCTTGCTCGACATCGAGCTTTTCCATCGCATCCATCGGCTCGCACGCCGCCGCTTCTGCATACAACTGCTCAGCCTGCTTAAGCGCTTTCTTGCCTTCCAGCATCACGAGCCCGTTGGCGTATTCGATGCGCGCAATCGCCGAGTCGGGATTCAACTTCAACGCGGTCTGGTAATTCTTCAGAGCGACATCTTTCTTCGCGCCGTACGTCAATCCGCCGAGCATCGCGCCCACCTTGTCGATCACTTCGGCGTGATACGCACCGAGCGCGATATGCGCATCCGCATGCTTCGGCGCCAGCTTCAGAGCGGTTTCGAGTGCAGTCTTGACCTTGCCGCCGATACCCTGCGCAAGCGCCTTCGTGATCGAGATGCCCTGTGCATAGCGGCCGAGCGCATAGGCCTGCCAGTAATACGCATTCGCGTTCTTCGGTTGATCGCGTTGCAATTGCTCGGTGCGCTTGGCGACCTCATCGAACAGCTCAAGCTTTCGCTTGTCGCTGGTTTCCAGATAATTCGCATGGATCGCCTGCGATTTGTTGGCAACGTTGGCACCGTCGACACCCGCCCTGGCGCCGAGCTCGGCCGCCTTCTGGAACTCGCCCGCATGAAATGCGATCCATGCATTGATGACTGCGTCGCTTTTCGGAAACGGCTCCGCATCTCCTTTATGCAGCCGATCCCATGCCTTTTTCAACGTCGCCGCGGTGTAATGGAATTTCTTGTCGGGGTGCGGGAACTTCGCCCAGGCATTCTTCATTGTTGATCTCCATTAGTCGCTCAAATACTCGGCGGCCAGCTTTTCGAAGAGGGTTCGCGAGTTGCCGGTCAGATACGGCGCCGTCAATGCCATTACCTGATAGCAGCCACGCTGCAGCGCTGCGCCGACAACCTCCGGCTCGTTAAAGCGGCGCGGATCGAGCACGTACGAATACGACAGCCAGTAAGT
>CAZKNV010000015.1:0-14604 GCA_964554145.1 uncultured Burkholderiaceae bacterium | reverse complement strand
CGTGAAACGCTTGAAATCTACGCGCCGATCGCGCACCGGCTGGGTTTGAACACTTTGTTTCGAGAGCTCGAGGAATTGAGTTTCGAGCATCTGTATCCGTTGCGCTATCAGGTCTTGAACAAGGCAGTGCTGGCCGCGCGCGGCAATCGGCGCGAAGTGCTGGGCAAGATGATGCAGGCGGTACGCAAGGCGTTGGCCGATGCCAAGCTGCGCGCAGAAGTGCAAGGGCGCGAGAAGACGGTTTATGGCATCTACCGCAAGATGGCAGACAAACACCTGTCGTTCTCCGAGGTGCTCGATATCTACGGCTTTAGAGTCGTGATCGATTCCGTCGCGCAGTGTTATCTGGCGCTCGGGACGTTGCACAGTCTGTACAAGCCGGTTCCCGGCAAATTCAAGGATTACATCGCGATCCCCAAAGTAAACGGCTACCAGTCGCTGCATACGACATTAATCGGGCCGTACGGCACACCGGTCGAATTCCAGATTCGCACCAAGGACATGCATCACGTGGCCGAAACCGGTGTCGCCGCGCACTGGCTGTACAAGGATGACGATTCCGATCTTTCGGAGCTGCAATCGCGCACACATCAATGGCTGCAATCGCTGCTCGAAATTCAGCGGCAGACCGGAGACTCGAACGAGTTTCTCGAACACATCAAGGTCGATCTGTTTCCCGACAAGGTCTATATCTTCACGCCCAAGGGCCTGATCGTCGCGCTGCCGCGCGATGCAACGCCGGTTGATTTTGCCTACAGCATTCACACCGATGTCGGAAATAAAACGGTTGCCGCCCGCATCAACAACGAGATACAGCCGCTGCGCACGCAATTGAAAAACGGCGATATGGTCGAGATCGTCACCGGCCCTGAAGCAAGGCCCAACCCTGCATGGTTATCGTTCGTCCGGACCGGCAAGGCGCGATCGGAGATCCGCCATTTCCTGCGCACGATGAAGTTTGATGAATCGGTGGAACTGGGCGAACGGTTGCTCGCGCAGGCTGCACGCCAATTCAATCTGTCACTGGCCGACGTACGCGATGCGCAGTGGGACGACGTACTAAAGCAGTCGGACACCGTTTCGCGCCAGGACCTGCTGGCCGATATCGGTCTCGGTCGCAAATTGCCCGCTGTCGTGGCGCGCCAGCTTGCGCTGGGCTCGGACGAGGCGGAAGACGCGCAAAGTGCCAGCCCCGTTGCGCAGGCAACCCAGGTTCCGGTGGTCGTGCGCGGCACCGAAGGCATGGCGGTGCAAATGGCAAGTTGCTGTCATCCGATTCCGGACGATCCGATCGTCGGCCATATTCGGAAGGGTCAGGGACTTGCCGTGCACCAGGCCGATTGTCTGCATGCGCAGCGCTCACGGCGCGCCGATCCGGATCGCTGGATCGAACTGCAATGGGCCAAGGATCCCGCCAGCCACTTTACTGTCGCGATCGACGTCAGCGCGTTAAACGAGCGTGGCGTGCTTGGCCGCATTGCGATCGCGATCGCGGAGGCCGAATCGAATATCCTGAACGTGCACCTGGAAGATGAAGACGCCAGACTCGCGCTGATTCATTTCAAGATCCAGGTGCATGATCGGGCGCATCTGGCGCGCGTCATACGCGCATTGCGGCGGGTGAAAAACGTGCAGCAGATCGGGCGGCCCCGTGCCGGCGGCAACAGCAACCGCGCGCACGCTCACGACGTGGCGTAGCTCACGTCCAGGATCTCCAGCGTCTCGACACCGGCCGGCGAATGCAGCGTGACCTGGTCGCCCACATGTGCCTTCAGCAACGCAGCGGCGATCGGAGAGATCCAGCTGACATAGCCGCGTGCGGGATCGACTTCGTCGATACCGACGATCGTGACCCGGTTCTCAATGCCATTTTCCATCGCGTACAGGACCGTTGCGCCGAAGAAAACCTGGTCCGTCGCTTCGCGTGCTGCCGGATCGACGACCTCGGCGACATCCAGTCGCTTAGTCAGAAAGCGAATGCGTCGATCGATCTCGCGTAACCGCTTCTTGCCGTAAATGTAGTCGCCATTTTCGGAGCGATCTCCATTCGATGCAGCCCAGGACACGGTACGCACGACCTCCGGCCGCTCGACATTCAGCAGCTGTACCAATTCTTCCTTCAGACGACGATAGCCGGCGGGAGTGATGTAGTTGCGCACGCCCGCAATCTGCGGCGTTTCAAGCTCATCGTCGTCCTGGTCGCCGAATTTATTTTCGCTACTTTCCTTGATAAACGCTTTGCTCATGATGCCCATCCTGTTGTGACCATATTACGGGTCTGACGATTGCTGCTTATGAAAAACGCGAAAACGACGGGAGAATAAATGGCAGTAGCAGGCAGGCAAAACAGCGAGCGAGCGGGTGGACAGTCAAACGAGCTGGCCGAACTGAAGCAGACGCTGCTGGCGCGCCGGGAACAACTGGCGCGCGAAGTCGAGGACGGGCGGCAGCGGCGAGTGAACGAAGACAGCTTCGGCTCGCTGGCGGGCGAAGTTGCCGATGCCGGCGATGCGTCGATTGCGACCGAGCAATCCGATTTGCGCAACACGCAGATCGAGCGCGACGTTGCGGAGTTGCGCGACATCGATGCTGCACTCGATGGTTTCGAAGACCGCCGTTACGGCACATGCATTCGTTGCGGGCGTGATATCGGTATCGCGCGTCTGAGGGCCAATCCTTCGGCTCCACGGTGCATCGAATGCCAGACCGCATACGAGCAGCAGTTCGCCGGTACTGCCACGCATTCGCTATGAACGACGCCCCGGCGGCGAGAGTCGCAAGCGGTTCGAGAGCCGCGAGAACCAAACATGCGACGATCAAGGAAGGCGAGCGCATCGGTTCAATCGAGTTCAATATCTATCGCGACAACAAATGGCAGCACGTTAGTAGCGACGAGATTTTCAGGAACCGCAAAGTCATCGTATTCGGCCTGCCCGGAGCGTTTACGCCGACCTGTTCGTCACAGCATCTGCCTCGCTACAACGAACTGGCGCCGACGTTTTTCGCGCACGGTGTCGAAGAAATTCTGTGCGTGTCGGTCAACGATCCGTTTGTAATGGAAGCCTGGGGACGCGCGCAGCAGTGTTGCAGCGACATTTCGCTAGTAGCCGACGGCAACGGCGAGTTTTCCGAGGCGATCGGCATGCTGGTCGACAAGAAGGAATTGAGCTTCGGAATGCGATCCAAGCGCTATTCGATGCTGGTGGATGACGCGGTGGTCGAACGGCTGTTTGTCGAACCCGACAAGCCCGGCGATCCATACGAAGTGTCGGACGCCGACACGATGCTCAAGGCGATTGATCCGAACGCGCAAGCGCCCGATCAGGTCGTGATTTTTACGCGCGTCGGCTGCCCGCACTGCGCGCGCGCCAAGGAGATGCTGCAACAGGCCAGTGTTAAATACATCGAGATGCCGCTGGAAGACAACGTGCGGCATACCGTGCTGGGTGCAGTCACCGGCCGCAGTACCGTTCCGCAGATTTTCCTGAACGGCGATCTGATCGGCGGTGCCGACGATCTGGAGCAACGCCTGCATGGCGCTTCAGGTCCGCCGGAGGGCCGGCCGACCTGAGAACACCGGACTATTTCGGACTGTTCTTCTCAATATCTTCGGGACGGTCGAGCAACGGATCTTCATCTTTCGCACGCTGCCTGCCCTGCTGCTCGGCGCGCTCCATCTGCTGCTGTTCTGTCGCACTCTCCGGCTCCGCATCGCGCGCTGCTTCGGCAACGTCGTTGTCCTTGACAAACTCCCTGCTCGCTTCGTTAAAGCGGCGCCCTGCCCGGTAGTCGCCTTCACCCTGCACTTCGCCTTCACCCTTTTTCTTCACTTGATCGTCGGCCATGCTGCGCTCCCATCATTGATCAAAAAACATGGCTACTCGACGTAGCCATGTCACAGCTAGTACGCCCTACGGCTTCTTGGTGCCAGTGTCGGGCTTTGTGTCAGCGGGCATGCTCGGCGGCGGTGTCGTTGTGCTGGCAGGCGGCGTTGCCGTGGATGATGGCGGCGTAGTCATCGTCGAACCGGTAGTGGTCCCGGCGCTCGCCGTCAGGTTGTTCTTCACACTCGTCACGCCGCTCACGCCGCGGGCCACCTGCTCGGCACGTTGCATATGGGCGGTGTTGTCCACCGTGCCGTTTAACGTGACGACGCCATCGCTGGAATCGACGTTAATCTGCGTGCCTTTTACGAGTTCATCGGCCAGTAATGCTGCCTTGACCTTGGTAGTCAACGCGGCGTTATCGATTGCGCCGGCCGCGGTATTGGTGGCCTGCTTGGCTTCAGTGCGCGCTTCTTGCCGTTCTTCCCGGGTACACGCGCCAAGGGCGATTACGGTCGCGGCCGTCACCACTACCGCTTTGAATGTGTGACGTGCAAATTGCATGTTGGCTCCTCGTTAGAAAAGTTAATTTTCGAGCCCTTTGTTTGCGTCTTGGTCATGTTGGCGGGCCCTTGTCACTTGCGCGGCCGAAAAAACATGCCGGGCAAGGACGCTTGGGGAAACTCGGCAACTAGCATGCCCGCGCCGGGCGCGGCATGCTGTCGGGGCGTTCAACTATGCAGCCCGCCGCTCTTTCGGGCTGGGCGCGCCTTCGCCGCCATACTCTTTCAGGCGGTTATAAAGGGTCTTCAAGCTGACGCCGAGCGCGGCCGCGGTGCGCTCCTTGTGGCCATCGAAGTGTTCCAGCGTCGCGAAGATCAGCGAACGCTCGACTTCCGCCAATGTAGTGCCGACCCGAACCGACAACAGGGCGCCCGAATCGCGCTGCGCCGAACGCCGTGCGTCCAGTTCCAGCCATTCGTCGGTAATCGTCGTGCCCGCCGCCATCACGAATGCACGCTGTACGACATTGCGCAACTCGCGCACGTTGCCGGGCCAGTCGTATTCGTTCATGCGTTCGTACGCGCTCTTGCTGAAGCGTTTGTCCTTGCCTTCCTCCTTGCAGATTTCCGCGAGGAAGTGATCGGCCAGCAACGTAATGTCCTGCTTGCGCTCGCGCAACGGCGGCAAGCGGATCGGAAACACGTTCAATCGATACAGCAGATCTTCGCGCAGCTTTCCTTCGACCACCGCGCGCTCCGGTACGCGATTGGTCGCGCCGAGCACGCGCACATCGGCGCGCTGAGTCTCGGTCGATCCGACCCGGTTGAACGTTCCGGTTTCAAGAACCCGCAGCAGCTTCACTTGCAGATCGGGCGGCATCTCGGTGACTTCATCCAGGAACAGCGTGCCGCCATGGGCACGTTCAAAAAAGCCGAGATGTTGCCGATTGGCGCCGGTAAAGCTTCCCTTTTCATGCCCGAAGATTTCGCTCTCCATCAAATGCGGCGAGATCGCGCCGCAATTGATCGCCAGAAACGGCCGGCTGCGGCGGCGGCTTAACGTATGAATCGTTTGCGCCACCAACTCCTTGCCGGTGCCGCTTTCGCCCTGCACCAGCACCGTCACCGCCGTTGCCGCCACTCTTGACACCTGCTCGTACACGCGCTTCATTGCCGGCGAGCCACCCCATATCTCGCCAAAGCGGCCACTGCGATCAAGCTCTTGCGTCAGGTCCGTAATCTCGGCCTGCAGTTCGCCGGGGCGCATGACGCGCTCCAGGATTCCCTGGACCTGGCTCGGACTGACCGGCTTGATCAAATAGTCGGCAGCTCCCAGCCGCAGCGCCTCGATCGACGTCTCGAGGCTGGCGTGGCCGGTGACCAATACGACTTCGCTATCGGCCAGCGCGGCCTTGTCGTCGAATAGTTCGATGCCCTTGCCGTCAGGCAGCACGAGGTCAAGAAAGATGACATCCGGAACGCTGGCCGCCAACTGGCGGCGAGCGTCGCGCATCGTGCGTGCAACGGCCGCGGTAAATCCCTGACTCGCGACCAGTTCCGCCAGCATTTCCGCTGTGTCGGGATCGTCGTCGACGATCAATGCGTGACCCATTACCTTCCCCGTAATTTCATGCTGCGCCTGACGCATGCAGCGCCAATGCAGCAGAGAGGCTAACGATACCGCAGTTGCGGCTCGTTTCCGAATTGCCGAGAGTTACGAGTTGGGAGAGAAGCTGCTACGGTCGACTAGTTCCGCCGACCGTGCGATAGAAAGATACCGGCGATGCTTTAAACAACAAACACACAATACGCCGGCCGGATGAAATCGTTCAAGATTAAACGACGTGGCGCCCCGCCTCGACCACAGTGAGCAGAAAATTGTGGCGGCCGAAAGCATGCGCCAGATCTGCCGCGTACGCAGCAGCAGCCGGTAACGAACTCAATACTGCACCTGCAATCATTCGCCCTTGATAACCAACAACCCAGCAGCCCTTGCCCAGTCTTGCGAGCGTGAATTCACTGGCGCTGGCGTTCGACTGCGTGACTCGCGCGTTTTTATTACGTGCTTTCATCGTTGCTCCCTTGGTTGCCTACTTATCGAGTTGCGCTTTGGCGCCACTACAAAGCACATTGCATGCCATCGCACGGTCGATACGTTGTTAGTAAAACGAGTTCGGGCGACAGTTTAAAAGCGGGCACGCAGATTGCTTTTTGATGATGTCGCGGCCGGAACTAGCGATAGTTCGTTCGCGCTTCATTACAGGTAATAACAGGTCACTCATCACCAACCAACTCGAGGAAAACGTAATGATTAACTTCATCATTTGGCTCATCGTGGGCGGCGTCGTTGGCTGGCTGGCCAGTCTGATCATGCGGACCGATGCGCAACAGGGAATATTCTTGAATATCGTCGTCGGCATCATCGGTGCTGCGCTGGGCGGATGGCTGATCTCGCCGCTGCTCGGTGTGCCTTCGATCAATCAGGATGCCTTCAGCTTCGGCGCCCTGGTGGTGTCGCTGATCGGCGCAGTGATCTTGCTGGCAATCGTCAATTTGTTCCGTCGCGGCACTGTCCGCTAACACCGTCGATCGCGTGATCGAGTACGCGACAGCCGCATCTCGGCTGTCGCGCGCAGACCCGTAACGCACATAGAAAGTCAACTGAGGAGCAATGATGGAAACGACTTCCCCTAACACCGGCAGCATGGGAACCACCGGCGGCACCGGAAAACCCGGGCAGGCCGCGGATCGCGCGCACAGCACTGTGGATCGGGTTGCACAAGGCGCACATGAGACGGTCGATCGCCTCGCGTCAAAAGCCGCACCGATGGTTGACCGCGCGCGTACCGCCGCAAGCGACGCACAGAATACGTTGTATGCCAAGTACGACGACTTCATGGCGATGGAAGAAGAGTGGGCGGAGTCGGCACGCGATCAAATTCGCGCGCATCCGTTGGCAGTCGTTGGCATAGCGTTGGTCGCCGGATTGCTGATCGGCCGTCTTTCGCGCTGACCATCGTGCGTTGACAGAACTACCGACGGCATACAGTGGATATCGCCCACGAACGGGCTGCGCGCAACGCAGTGCCCGCATCGCCGCAGCGCAGCCAAAGCTCGGCTGAACCTCGGAGTTCCGCCGGACGCCGAAGCTTCTCGGCTGGGCGTGGAAACTCAACTGAGCCGCAGCCGAGCATCGCGCAATTTATCGACGAAATCCGCGCCGCCTTCAACGCTCGTTTTTATCTATTCGAGCTCGAGGCAAAGCGCGCAGCGTGGTCCGCTGCCTACATGATCGCTTTCGGCGTCGGCGCGGCGCTGCTCGGCGTCACCGCGTGGTTGATCCTGATCGGAGCATTGATCGTCGGCGCCGTCGCTGCCGGAGTGCCCTGGGTGCTGGCGGCGGTTGTCGCGGTCGCATTGCACGCGATCGCAGTTTTCTTTCTGGTGCGCGGCATTCGCGCGATGGTCGAAAATCTTACCTTTGCGGCCACCCGACGCACGCTCTCAAATTCAGAACCTTCGAAAGCGCGCCATGGCAGCGGCGCTTGATAGCCTGAAGAGCGACATCGAGGCCGCCGAGCGCGGCGTTTATGCCGCCGACGAGCGCGCTGCTGCAGCAAGCCGCGCACTCCGCGTGTACTGGCGCTCGAAGGCACCGACGATCATGGGCGTGGCCGGCGCGGCGTTGCTTCTGCGGCAGGTCCTAAAGGCGCGTCGCAAGGTGCCTAGGAACCGCGTGCGCGGGCAGGGCTTTGGTTCGTGGTTTCGCGCCTACGGCCCGTATGTCTCGGCTCTTGGCCCGCAGGCGGTGACGGCGGTCAGTGCATTGGTGGCAGCCGTCGTCGCGAAAAACGCCAAGAAGGATTTGGCAAGCGCCGCGCATGTCGATCTCGATCGCTTTATGGGTAGTTGGCACGAGATCGCATGTTTGCCTGACAAATATGCCAGGGAATGTGCTTCCGACACTCGCACAACCTATGCGCGAACCGATGACGGACTACGGTTGTTGAGTCTGTGTCGGCGTGCCAATGGAAGCATCAAACGCTCGACCGGGCATGCACGGCTTGCCGATGATGCAACCCAGGCGCGCTTCAAGATTTCATATTCGCCTTCAGCACTGGATTTTTTGCCATTCGTGTGGTCGGATTACACGATCATCGATGTTGCCGATGACTACAGCACCGCGATCGTCGGCACCGCGGATCGCAAGCACCTGTGGTTGCTCGCTCGCCAGCCCAGCGTCAGCGACGCGGCGCGGCAGGAATTTTTGAACAAGGCGCGCGCGCAGGGATTTGACACCAGCGCGCTCGAATACACGCGGCACACCTCGCAATCCGCACCCGAGCGCTGAACGCGCTCAGGAAGTACGAAGGAATATGCCTTGCTTGACGCAAGAGCTCAGTCCTAAAAGGAGGATTCACATGTCGATACTTGTTCGCGCCGCCTTGCTCGGCGGCCTTGCCTACGTCGTCTCGCGCGCGGTACGCAGCGGTCAGTATTCGGATTACTTGTCTCAATCCGGTGCTCGCCGTCTGTCGGGTTCCGAGGATCAGGATGAAACCTGGACGACGCCGGAGCAGCCCTCGACGGGCAACATGTAGTTTGCCGATCGCCGCAAAAAAAAACGGGAACCTCGGTTCCCGTTTTACCTTAGCAGCAGTCTATCGACCCTTGTTTCTTGAACCGCTCAGCGTGTCACGATCGGAACCGGTAGAAGATTCAGAAGAACCAGCGGAGCCCGAAGACCCTGCTGAGCCTTGCGGCCGATTAACCTGCTGGCCGGTTTTTGAAGAACTATCCGTTCCGTATTGCGCATCCAGCGCACCACGGCGCAGCTTCTCGCTGGACTGCTCATCTGACTGTTCGCCCGCCTGATTCATCTCCGGCGACTCATCTTTATCGACTGACGGCGATCCGTGCTGGCTTGAGGTGCGGCTGCGCTGTGAACCTTGGTCAGATTGCCGGGCGCCCGGCTGACCCTGTGAGCCCGGGTTATTCCCCGGCTGTCCCGGCGCGTTCTGACCACCCTGCTGGCCTGGGTTATTTCCCTTCTGCCCGGTGTTTTTTTGCTGCTCTGTTTGTTGCGGCTGTTGCTGCTTCTGCTTCGCCATGATGCGCTCCTTTGTCTCCTTTGTAGTAGAACGGTGCGAACAGGCTCTTTGCTTTTATGCGCTCACCTTTGCTATGAGCACAACCTGAACTCCGTGCTGGATGATTCGCAAATGCTGTGCCCAAGCGTCGATAGCATGATGGGAGCCACTACGCCGAGCATGGGTATGGAACTTGCGAATGAGTGCCCAAATAACGGCCTGCAACGGTTACACCGGAGCTGAGGCATGCGCTAGCGCAGTATGCATACAACTGCAGCTCTGATCGACGCTGATAGCCGATGTGGTACGCGCTGGTTGTCGCGACTCGACGCCGCCGGCCGCATGGAATTGCTGGCCGCACTGCTGAGCCGCTTCAACCACGACCTGCGTACGCCGCTGAACACAATCCTCGGCTGGACGCATTTGCTGCAAAAGGGCGGACTCGACGCGGTCCGCGCAAAACACGTTGCCGATGTCATCGCACGCAATTCGCGTGATCAGACCCAACTGCTGGAAGATTTCGTCGACGACGGACGAGCCATCGTCGAAACCCTGCAGCTGCAGACCGCCGCTGTGCGGATGGATGATCTGGTCACGCAGGCGATCGAGCGCATCGGCGGCGTGCTCACCCTGCATGGCGTGTTTCTGCAACCGAGATTTGACACTGCCGACGTCTCGGTCAACGGCGACGCGCGCCGGCTTGAGCGGCTGGCGTATCGGTTGTTATGCATCGTTACGCGCCGCGCGCGCGAAGCTTCCACGGCGGCGCTTGAAACGGAGACGGATCGCGGCACCTACGTATTGTCGCTTTCCGGATCGGCCTATGAACCCGATTGGTCCGATGCCGCATTGCTCGATCTACGCATCAGCACCATGGTGGCAGCACTGCATGACGGGGAGCTGCACGTGGGCGCGGATGCCACGCGTCCCTGCATTCAACTGAGATTGCCGCGTATTTAACGCGTCGTCGCTACGGGCAGGTAAAGGACGTACGTTGCTTACTACGCCGGATCAAAACCCGGGAGACCCCATGCCAGACAGCACCCTTGATCTAAGCCGTTCCACCCCGCCGGTAACCGATAAGGGCCACGGCACCGATGCCCTCGGTCCCAGCGATACTTCGGATAGCGGCAGCGACCTGCAGGGACCGGGCCTTTATGAGGACGACGCCGACACGCGGCTCGGCCTCGATACCGGCACCAATGCAGACGTGGCGCATGGACCTGGCGCCGGACGCGATGTCGGCGATACCAATCTGGATAGCGACAGCGACGCCGGCGGCACAGGCGAGCGCGCTACCGCAGGTCGCGACATCGATGTTGAAGCAGGCAGCGATATAGCGCCGGACCGGCTGATCGGCTCCGAAGCGCCGATGCCAACCGACGCGCTCGATCGCATCGCGGTCAACGATGTCGATGATGACGAATCAGATAGCGAAGAACGGTGAGCTCTTTCTAGTTGATACGCTCGTTGGGCTCGTTGGTGACTAGCTCGTCTTCCTGCTCTTCGTCGTCTTCCTCGTCCTCGTCAACCTGCTCTCCGACCATTTCGCGACACGCCTCGGCGCAGTCCTGGCAGGCGGCGACGCAGTCTTCCATGTCGCCCAGTTCCTCGCATTCATCGGCGCACTCTTCGCATACCTGCGCGCAAAGATCGCACAACGTCGGATGCCAATCGGAACCGAGCGACATCAGCTCGCTGGCTGTGCGGCACATGCTGGCGCAACTGAGCAGCATCGAGATGTGATCTGGCTCGGCGTGCGCGCCGCCAAGCGTCAGGCAGTGTTCGATATGTTGCAGGCAAACTCGATTGCATTCATTACAGGCGGCGATGCATCTCGCCGTCGCGCTATCGGCGTCTTCGCCGCGTGATGTTTCCATCTGACCCTCCGGTATTGCACAAGAAAAGGACGTGCACTGCTGCTGGCACTGTCCGGCAAACGCAGGCGAGCACGACGCATGCCCGCCGCTCTGCGGAGATTGGCCAATGTACCCATCCATAACAGCGCTAATCCCGTGTACCCCGTCCACCACTGCATCGGATGCAGCTTTATCCTTATGCGGCGGAACATACGATGTAGACGGATGCGATCCGACCGAATAATCACGCCAAGCAAGACGCTGGCAGTTGTAGGTATCAGCACGGCTGTGGCTGCCTTGCTGCAATACGGACTGCTGCTGCCTGCGCTCGGTACTCCGGCGCCAACGCTCGTCCTGGTGCTGGCGATTCTGGCCAGCGCAGCGTACGGCGGTTTCTGGCCCGGGCTGCTGGCCGCTGCGCTGTGCCTACTGATCGCACTCGATACGAGCTCAGTGGTTGGAGGCGCGATATTCACGCTCGAATCGACGGTGTCGCTGATACTGCTGTGGATCGTCGGCATCGTCGCGTCGGTTCTGGCCGAAGAGTTGCATCGCGAACGCCGACGCGCCGAGCGTCGCCAGCTGGCATTGCAAAAGGAAATTGCCGAGCGCCGCGTGGTCGAGCAAAAGATCATCGAAAGCGAGGCGCGTTTTCGAGAGCTGGCGGAATCGCTGCCGGACATCATGTTTGCCACCGATGCCACCGGCGCGAACGTCTATACCAATCGGCGCTGGTCCGAATACACCGGAATTGCACGGACGCCGGAAGGCAATGCATTGCGCCCGGGGCGGGAAGCGATTCATCCGGACGATCTGCAGCGCGTGCGCGAGGCGTGGCGATCCGCACTGGCCCGTGGCACACCGTACGAAACGCGACACCGGCTGCGCGGAGTCGATGGTTCGTATCGCTGGTTCATTGCACGGGCGCGTCCCGTCTGGGGCACAGGCAAGGACACCGGCGCGCCGCGCTGGTTTGGTGTTGCTACCGACATCGACGGCCAGATGCGCGCCGAAGAATCGCTGCGCGATCGCGACGAGCAACTGCGGCTGGCGCTTGAATCGACCGGGCTCGGCGTTTTCGAAATCGAGCTGGCGGCGCGGCGGATGGTCTGGTCCGACCGCTGCCGTTCGATATTCGGCTATTCGCCTGATGAAGCACTGACGTATCGCAAGGTGCGCACGGCGATTCATCCGGAAGACAGGCACCGCGCCATGAATGCGATCAACCGTTCACGCGATCCTGCCGGCAGCGGCGAATTTTCTTTCGAGATGCGAATCGTCCACACCGACGGCAGCGAGCGCACCGTCGCGGCGCGCGGCCGTTCGTTTTTCGTGGCCAACGGTGACGGTGAAACTGCCGTGCGCTGCATCGGCACGATGCTCGATACGACCGAGCGCCGTAAGCGCGAGCGCCAATTGCGCGCCAGCGTCGCCGACTTGCTGCATGCCGAGCGATCGCTGCGCGATGCCGACCGCCGCAAGGACGAATTCCTGGCCGTGCTGGCGCATGAATTGCGCAATCCCCTGGCGCCGATCAAAAGTGCATTGCAGCTGATTCGCAGCACACCGGATAACTCGCAGGCAGTCGCCTACGCGCGCGACGTGCTCGATCGCCAGGTCACGATGATGGTGCGCCTGATCGACGATCTGCTCGACGTCGGCCGCATTACGTCGGGCAAGCTGGCTTTGCGCCGCGAACGCGTGGCGCTGCAAACGGTGATCGATACTGCGCTCGAGACGGCGCGCCCGCTGATTGCCGAGCGGCGCCAGAGCCTTGCCGTTAACGTTCCCACGGCGCCCTTGATGCTGGTTTGCGACCCGGCGCGCATCAGCCAGGTACTGTCGAACCTGCTGAACAATGCGGCTCGTTACACGCCGCCGCTCGGTCGCATAACGCTGGACGCCGATGCCAATGACGGCGGGGAAGTCGAGATACGAGTCAGCGATGAGGGCATCGGCATCGCACCCGAAGCGATCGGCTCGATCTTCACGATGTTTTCACAGGCAGGCTCCAATCCTGGTGAGGGCGACGCCGGGCTGGGTGTCGGCTTGCCGCTGGCCCGTACCTTGACGGCGTTGCATGGTGGGAGCATCGAAGCGCGCAGCGCCGGCATTGGTACCGGAACGGAGCTCATCGTCAGACTGCCGCGCGATCAAGCGCATCCCGTGCCGGAACCGCAGCCGTCAGTGGTCAACGACACGGCGCTCGCCGAACCGGCGACGCCCGGACCAGCAGACAGCACCGGCGTGCTGCGGCGCGTTCTTGTGGTCGACGACAACCAAGACGCCGCCGAGTCGCTGGCGGCGCTATTGCGTATGTCGGGGCATGAGGTCGCGGTTGGCCACGATGGAGTGCAGGCATTGCAACTGGCCGAGCAGTTTCGGCCCGAGGTGATGCTGCTCGATGTCAGCATGCCGAAAATGAACGGCCATGAGGCAACGCGCCGGCTGCGCTCGATGGACTGGGGCAAGCCGATTTATATCGTGGCGCTGTCGGGCTTTGGCCAGGAGCACGATCGCGCACGCTCGCTGGAAGCCGGCTGTAACGCGCATTTCACCAAGCCGCTGTCGCCGGACGATCTGGAACGAGCGCTCGCAAGCGTCGCCACCACGCTTCACTGATTGTTTAGCGGCGGTGACGGCGAGCGATCATCGAGTCGCCCAGTATGTAAAGCGACACTGCGAGCAGCACCATGTCCTTGGCCAGAAACTGCCCGATCTCGGCCGACAAGGCGGGAAAGCCGCCGGCTTCGGCCGCAACGACGCCTGGCGTTGTCAGCATGAACGACAACGTCACGACGAACGTAATCACGGCCAGCGCAGCACCGGCGACGGCCAGGCTCGGCGCGAACCAGCGGCCCAGTAACAGCAGTCCTGCCACGATCTCGTAGATGCCGATCACGACCGCGGTGCCCTGGATGCCGAACACGCCGTACATCCAGCTTAAAAGCGGACTGTTCATCACAAACGGTGCAATGCCCTGCGCTTCGTACGACGTGAACTTCATCGCGCCGATCCAGAGGAAGATCACCGCCAGCGCAACCACCATCGCATTGCTGCCGAGTGCGCGCAACTCGGCACCCGCTCCATCGGTACGCGCACGCGAATCCAGTTCAAGCTGCGCCTGGGAGATGGGAACGCCTGACATGCCTGCGCGCTGCATCCGCAGATTGCCCTCGGCCGGCTAGCGTGGCGGCGGCTGCAGCCCGCGTAACTGTTCCAGGCCCTGCACTGCCGTTTCAAAATGGCGCTTGATCGGCGCTGCAAGGGTCGCAGGCAGCTCAGCGTCGTAAACGTCGCGAAAGCGCATCAGCGTGTAACCCTCCGC
>CAZKNV010000014.1:1291-15688 GCA_964554145.1 uncultured Burkholderiaceae bacterium | reverse complement strand
GCGATAGGCGCGATCTTCAGCTCACGCAGCCGATCGAGCCGGAGATCGCTCCAACGCCATTCGTACTGTGCTGGACTTACCGGCGCCGTGCGCTCCCACAACAAAGGAAAACGCATGCAGCTAACACCTAGCGCAGCGAGTCGATCGAGATCGTCCAGTCTGTTCGCAAAACCCGTCAACTCGAGCTGGTCACGGTATTGGTCACCGATGCGGTTGATTGTGCATTCGGGACCGACCCATAGCTGCAGCGAAGACATCTCGAATTACAAACTTTGACGAAAGGCTGCAGGAGGCGGGAAGCGCAGACTCCGGCTCGACGCCTGCGGCACCCGCTCTAGGATCCTGCCGCGATCGACGGCATCGCAATCTCCGCCGCTGCCAGATCCGTGCGGGCGCGTAGCTCTCCGGCACGCGCGGTGGCAGGTCGAAACGCCGGTTGTACGTGCACGGCACGGCGGGTGAGAGCTTGCCGTTGCAGCACCGCTTCGATCTGGGCACGAATACCGCGCGCCGTGCTGTCCCACGTACATTGACTGACGTTCTTGCGCATGCGGTCAATCCGGAGTCGGCGATCACGATCGTTTTCTGATAGCGCAGCTGCGCAAGCCGACACGAAGTCTCCTCGACCGGAAGCGACCGCAACGCAATCGCCGTACAGATCGACGACGTCACGAATCGGCGTGCTGACGATGGGCTTTTCGGCGGCCATGTACTCCAGTGTCTTGGTCGGACTGATAAATCGCGTTGACTCGTTGCGAGCAAATGGAAGCAGACACACGTCCCACTGCGCGACCAAGTGCGGCAGCACTTCATATGGCTGCTGTCCAAGCCAATGAATGTTGGAGTGTTTGGGCAGTGACGCTGGATCGATTTTCACGACCGGGCCGACCATGACCAACTGCCACCCGGGTGCAGCATCTGCGACGGCCGCTACCAATTCGGCATCAAACCGTTCGTCAATAACGCCGAAAAACCCGAGGCGTGGACGAGCAATTTTGTCGTGCAGCCGACCGGCATCCTGCGCGAACCCCCCATGTGGGTGGCTCACTGCCTGCGACGCGCACACAGCGGACATCGTCACGTGAGGAGAGCTGACGCCGCCACGCATTCCGTTGCACTCCTGATGCGGCGAAAAGTGATCGGCATCGACCGCACTTGGAAAACAATGGACATTGTTATGCAACTCGCGCTTGGCCGCGTACAAGCTTGGGCCGCCCGTCAATACCAGATGGGCACGCTTCAACAGCGCCGATTCTCTTTGCATCATCTGTCGCGGCGCACCCTTAAACGCCGACAACTCGTCCATGCAGTCATAGATCACCGCGCGCGGTTGCAGCTCGGCCAACAGCGGCAACGCCATCGGCGTATAGAACCACACTAAGTAATCATCGATCGAAAAGTCGCGCAGATATTCAGCCAGCAGCGGTTTTAGCTCCTGCAATTGATCGTCGTGAAACCCGGCCGCGTCCACAGTCGTATGTGGCCGCAACACTTCGACGTTGGGACAAGGCGCAAAGCGCTGCAGAAATGGCGTTTGCTTGCCACGCACCGGCTCTTCAAAAAACAGCACGCGATAGTGCGTCGCTAGCCGAGACAGCAGGTGTTGCGGGCGCTGATAGACAAAATCCCAGCGCAAGTGTGAAAACACAACCAACGTTTGCATGAAAAACTTTCAGTGAGAAGACAGCAAAGGACGTTGCCGCCGCTTCGGTGTCCGCGCGCGCAACAGGCGAACCGCCTTTTAGCAAGACCCGTACCTGCATATCCGCGGACTGAAGTTGGTTAATCTGGCCCAAGGTCGCGGGCGCGTTGTTTGCATAGAGGCCCGCGATGAAACTCGAACATCTGATAGAGGCACCGGCGTCCGCAACTTCATTCAGCGGAGTTGATTATTTGATTGTGGGCGCTGGCTTCGCCGGCAGCGTATTAGCCGAGCGTCTCGCGCATGCGTTAGATCTGCGCGTCCTCGTTGTAGAGCGAAGACCCCATATAGGCGGCAACGCCTACGACCGCCATGACGACGCCGGCATGCTTATTCATCCCTACGGGCCGCACATATTCCATACCAACTCGGCGGATGTATTCGATTATCTATCGCGCTATACGCAGTGGCGGCCATACCAACACCGCGTGCTGGCCAGCGTCGACGGGCAACTGGTGCCCATTCCAATCAATCTCGATACGGTCAATAAGTTATACGGCCTGCACTTGAATTCGTTCGAGGTGGAGCAGTTTCTTCAATCGGTGGCCGAGCAGGTCGCTGATGTGAAAACATCCGAAGACGCGGTCGTGAGCAAGGTCGGACGCGATCTATATAACAAGTTCTTCCGCGGTTACACGCGCAAGCAGTGGGGCATGGATCCGTCCGAACTCGATGCGAGCGTCACGTCGCGGGTGCCGACGCGCACCAACCGCGACGACCGCTACTTCACGGACACGTTCCAGGCGATGCCGCTACACGGCTATACGCGAATGTTTGAGGCGATGCTGAATCACCCGAACATCAAGCTGATGTTGAATACCGATTACCGCGAAATCGTCAATCTGATTCCGTGGAAGCACATGATCTATACAGGGCCGATCGATGCGTTTTTCGACTACAAGTTCGGCAAGCTGCCATATCGCAGCCTGCAGTTTCAGCACGTGACGTTACCGGTCGAGCGCTTCCAGCCGGTCGGTACGGTCAACTATCCGAACGATTACGCGTATACGCGGATCACTGAGTTCAAGCACATCACTGGCCAGGCTCATCCGGAGACCTCGATCGTCTATGAATATCCACGCTCCGACGGCGATCCTTACTATCCGGTTCCTACGCGCGAAAACGCAGCGCTGTACAAGCGCTACGAGGCCGAAGCGGATGCGCAAACCGATGTGACATTCGTCGGAAGACTCGCGACGTATAAGTACTACAACATGGATCAGGTCGTCGCGCAGGCGCTCACGGCTTTCAAACGGTTGCGTGCGCGGCATGAACGACAGCAAGCGCAGGAAATCTCGGCGCTAACGCTGGAACGAGGCCAGTGTGACGTGACGGTGCGTAGAGACGTCACGCCGGCGGCACCAGCCTCGCGCCGCTGAAACCTTCGCACGCATATTCATTCAAGACGTCGGCGGCGATTCGCTTCAGTGCCGAGCCTTGACAAAGGGCAACACAGGCGCCGCCAAACCCCGCGCCTGTTAGCCGCGCTCCATAGACTTCTGGGTCTGCTTGAAGCAGCGCGACCAGCCGATCGAGTGCTGGCACTGACACTTCAAAATCGGTGCGCAGGCTGGCGTGCGAAGCGTTCATCAGCGCGCCGAATTCGGTCGGATCTGAACATTGCAGCGCCTGCAATACGCGGCCGTTCTCAGAAATGACATGACGCGCCCGACTACGCCACGGCTCAGCGAGCGTATCAACTCTGGCCACATCGACCGCTTCGATATCGCGCAAGGCTCGCACGCCGAGCTGTTTCGCTGCCTGCTCGCATTCGGCGCGCCGCTGATTAAACGCGCTGGTGGCCAACGAGCGCGTGATGCCGGAATCGAGCACCAGAACAGCAGAACCCCGCGGAAGCTGCATCAGGCGGCGCTCCAAAGTGCGCGTGTCGAGAAACAGTGCCTGTGTCGTGTCAGCCAGGCTCGCGGCCATCTGATCCATGATCCCGCAGCGCACACCGGCGTGCTGCACTTCTGCGCGCTGTGCCAACTGTGCGATAACCACGTCATCCAGCGGCAGATTCAGCAAGGCGCGCAGCGCCCGCAACGTCGCCACTTCCAGCGCGGCACTCGATGAAAGTCCGACGCCTATCGGAACATTCGACGACAGATGCATCTCAAGCGGTGGTACATCAAAGCCCGCCGCCACTACCTCGGCAACACAGCCATAGATATAAATCGCAAAACGTTCGGTCGGCGGTTTGTCGCGACTGAACGTCGCCGCGCAGTCAAGCGTCGCCGCATACAGTGAAAAGACAGCGTTATTGCTATCGCGAACCGCAACGTAGGTTTGCTGCGGAATCGCAATCGGCAGCACATAGCCTTCGTTGTAATCGGTGTGCTCGCCCAGCAAGTTGACGCGACCCGGTGCGTGACCGATCGCGGCCGGCGCACCTCCGAACACTGCTGCGAAAGACTTCACTGCACGACGACTTCGACCTGCTGCAACTCGCGCGCGGTGTCCTCAGGAAGAACATCCATCGCATAAAACCCTGCAGCGATCTCAGTTCCGGCGAGATACTTGAGCCGATCACGCGAGCGATACGGAGGATAGAACTGCGCGTGCAGATGCGACTCCGGATGTTGCTGCGCGTCGGTCGGCGCCTGATACCAGGCCATTAAATACGGAAACGGCCGTTGCCAGAGTCCATCGTATTTCAACAAAACGGTCTTCAGCGCTCTCGCCAAATCGGCGCGCTGCTCGGGTGATAGCTTGCTGAAATCCTGCACGGGCTCAAGCGGTGCAACCCATACCTCGTACGGATAACGCGCGCACGCCGGCACAAACGCGACGGCATGCGCTCCCTGATAGAGCATGCGCCGCGTATCGTGACACTCATCGTCGATCAGTTGTTGCAACAGCCCGCGACCTCGTTGCGCGTAATGCTCGACGGCGAGCTGTTGCATCCGTGCCGGCACCGGCGGAACGACCGGATAAGCGTAGATTTGTCCATGCGGATGGTGCAGCGTTACGCCAACCTCGGCACCGCGGTTTTCAAACGGCAGCACGTACTTGACATCAGGCCGTCGTCCGAGAAGATCGGTGCGGTCTCCCAGCACATCGAACAGCAACTCGATATGCGCAAGCGGCTGCGCACCCAACGGCGTCTGATCGCGGCCAAAGACCACCACTTCGCAGTGCCCCGATGCCGGCGCGGTCGGAACAATCGACTCCGGCAAAGTTGCGGTGGCTTTGTTCGCTGTCAGCGATGGAAAGCGATTATCAAAAACCGCAACGTCCCAAGGCGCGTTCGGCAGCTCGGTTGGCTGCCGTGAGTCGACCGTTACTGCCAGCGGGTTAAATTCCGACGGCGGCAGGAAAGTACGCCCTTGTCGGTACGCCGCATACGTCACCCACTCGCCACGCAGCGGATGCCAGCGCAGGTGCGGACTTGCATCCAGAGGCTCGGCAAACGGGCTCGGCGCTGTGATGTCGGCGCTCAATGGGTTATTTGCGTAAAGCGTCAGACACCGTCCGTCAGGCTTCGTCAGCTGCAGACGATGCACTACACAACCCCGCGGACATGCGTTGGTGATGCAGATGTCGCCTCGGCGATCAGCTCCAAAGGAATTTTCGGAGTACGGTCGGCGTACAGCAGTCCATTGACTTCCTGAAAGGTATCGGTGAACTGCGTGTAACAAAATCCGCTGAAAAGTGCGGTATGGATCACCGTGTGCAATAGATCTTGAAACAGCTTGGTGAAGTCGGCCTCGTTGCTCACCGTCGTGTAACCCCAAGGCTTGGCGCCGTTCGAAGCTGCGGTGTTCGAGAACGCGACACCGCCGAATTCAGTCAGCATGATCGGTTGCCCGCGATGCGGATACCCGTCGAGCGTCAGGATGCGGCCTCCAGGTCGCCGCCGATCAAATAGCTGCTCGGGCTTGATCTCTGGTCCGTATCGCTGACGAATATGCTCGGTGTTTGCGTCGTAATCGTGGATACCGATGATGTCGGTGGCGCTGCTTTCCCATCCATCATTACCGATCACAGGACGCGTAGCATCCAGCGTTCGGGTCAGGTGATAGAGCGCTTCGACCGCATGACGATGCGAGTGCTTGGCTGCCAGATCCGGCACACCCCATGATTCGTTGAACGGCACCCAAACGAACACACACGGGTGGCTGTAATCACGCTCGATCGCTTCGCTCCATTCACGGACGGTACGTTTGATCGCAGTGCGCGTAAAACGATACGCGGAGGGCATCTCCTCCCACACCAGCAATCCCAATTTATCTGCCCAGTACAGATACCGCGGGTCCTCGATCTTCTGGTGTTTGCGCACCCCATTGAACCCCATTGCCTTCACGAGCTCCACGTCTTTCTTCAGAGCATCATCGCTTGGCGCGGCCAGCAGCGTGTCGGGCCAGTAGCCCTGGTCGAGCACCATCCGTAACATGTACGGACGGCTATTCAGCATAAAACGGTCGCGCAGCGTGTGGACTGAGCGCAGCGCTGTGTACGACTCGAACTCGTCGATGACCGCGCCGTTTTTCAGCAAGCGGACCTTCGCATCGAGTAGCGTCGGACGCTCAGGGCTCCACAACAGCTCGTTACGAAAGTCGTCAATGCCAGGATCCGACAGCACGATCATGCGATCGACTTCACGGTTAACGACCAGGTAGCGATCTTTCGCGAGCAACCGCTCGCCGTGACACAAGACGACTTCCATTGCAAGATCGTCTGCAGGATCGCCGGTCACGCGCGCTTCGAACTGCAGCGCATAAGCCTCGAGGTGCGGCGTCCACCGAATCTTCTCGACATAGGTGCGTGCCACTTTTTCGAGCCACACCGTTTGCCAGATTCCCGTCGTCCGGGGATACCAAATCGAATGCGGCTCGAGCTGCCAATCCTGCTTGCCGCGCGGTTTGCTCAAGTCGTGCGGATCATCCTCGACATAGACAGTCACGGTCTGCTTCGTCGATGCATCAAGCAGATCGGTGATGTCCGCCCAGAACGGCGTATGCCCACCTTCGTGCGTAATCGCCAGGCGACCGTTGACCCAAACTCGTGCTGAATAATCGACGGCGCCGAAGCGCAGAATGACGCGCTCGTTGGCAACCGGCAGATCGAAATCGCGCTGATACCAGCACGCCCGATGGAATCCGCGATCGCCAATGCCACTCGCGGTCGATTCCGGCGGAAACGGCACCACGATCTGCATCGGCCAATCCGTGATGTCTGACGGATGCGAGAACGTCCGCTCATCATCAAACCGAAAGCGCCAGGTGCCGTTAAGCGAGGTCCATTGCGAGCGGCGCAGCTGTGGCCGCGGATACGCGAAATCCAAAACCCCTCCTGAACGACTCGGTGAGCGCGATTGCGGATCGCAAGATAAGCGTTTGATGGCAACTCGTCCTATCGGTTATTGCCCGCAACCCCACCCTAATTCGTGCATTCAATGCTTGCGACCGCGGGATCACCTATCGAGGACGTCGTAAGTGTAGGTGTAGGTCCAGCTAGTAACACGACCCGGCCTGGTGCTGACGTCAATAAAGGGCTCGATCGACAGCACACTGCGGATTGACCATAGAGCCAATCTTGTCAGCGGGCGGTTTCCTGTGATTCGCACTCCGGCACCCACCTTTCGATTTTCAACCCGAATGTTGTAGTCGCGAACCTCGCCGCCGAACCCTAAGACCGGAAAGGCCACGACATCTTGATTCGCCAAAGGGCTAATGAAGCCAATCTGGTTGTCCTTTACGGTGGCCAAGCCCCCATCCGCGGTCGGCCGTGGCTCGATCTGAAACGGAAACGTCAGCACGACGTCCGGACCGACCTGATCTCCGCCAAATGTTAAAAAGTTATGGTTGTACTGGTCGGTCTCAATCGGGACTCGACCTGTGTTCTTTAGACAATGTTCGATGCGCAACTCCGGCCGGGTGGGTATCAAGCGAATTGTCTTTCGATACTCATAGCCGCAACCGGTTCGGGCGTCGGTAACTTCCTGCACAAATTCCACCGACTCCGCGCCGGCACAAGTGGTCCATGCTCCTGCGTCAACGAGCTCGTAGTCTTCGTAGCAGTTGTAAGGACACTCGCCGCGTTTGCGCAAAACGCCGACGCCTATTTTGACAAACGTCTCACCCACTTTCGCGGTGTCATAGCCCTGCGGCCGTGGGAACTCTTCGGCTGGCCCTGTAATGGCACTTTGCGCACCGGCCACGATGTCCGCGCCGTTATAAATGAAATCGTGCACCGTCGGAATGTATTTCGTATACCAGGGACCGTAGTACTGACGGCCTTGGTATTCCAGACTGGAAATAACGCCGGACCAATCGAATCGAGTGCCGCGATAGAAGCCGTTCCTGGCATCGGGTAAGTACAGCTTGGCCCGTAGGTAATCACTCGCAATCTGCGCGTGAGGATGGTGCGAGCCACGCAGCATCAATCAGTGCCAAGCAGCACAGTCACGGCGCGTCGAGCAAACGACACGCCGCTTCCGCCGTATGAGGGCGGACGCATGCGCCGATCTCCGGCGGCGCCGGTGTCCGCTCTCGCCAAGATTTACTTCTTGGTCTTTTCCCGCCGGCCTGCGGCCTGCGGCCTTTCTTCGGCTCTGCCACCCTGCCGAGCCGAAGAACGCCCAACACGCCCCGCGTCCGACCGGCCGCCTGCGCCTTCGGTCTCGTCCTCTTCCTCGGTTTCTTCGCCAGCCTGCGCAAGGCCCATTTCGGACATCAGCTGTTCGCGCCGCGTCGCCATCTGTTCCTGCACCTCTTCCCACTGAGCGCCGGACCGACCTTCCAAGCCCGGAAAGATCTCGCCTTCTTCTTCCTTGACGTGGTGGTTGATGTATTCGCCGAGCACTTTGAAAGTCGCGGCATACTTTTCGTCTTCCGGGCCCATGCCCCGCAACTGCGCGATCAAAGCCTTGGCCGAGCCATGTTCGACCTCAGCCTCGTCGATTAGGTCTTCTTCCTTGAGCACGTCGCGGGCCGCCGGATAGAACACCTCCTCCTCTAGCCGCGCGTGAACCTCGAGCTCGGCGCAAGTTTGATCGACGATTGCTTTCAGCTCTTCTCCGTCTTCTTCAGCGTCGAGCTTCTCTGCCTGACGGAAGGCTTGTTTGACACGCCTATGGTCCTCTTTCAATTCTTCGATGATTTCGCTTCTTGCTGCAGAATTATTTCGACTTGCCATTTCCAACTCCTTGGTTAGTATCAGATGAGCGGCGCCAGATCATCACCACCGGAAAGCTTTCACCACGTCCGCAATGCGTCGGGGAGCAAGCCTCGTACCGTGACCTGCGATCGGCGCATCTGGCGCTGATTCCGGCCTTGCTGTGGTTTGCTTAATCATCTTGTCACCGCCCACCACGGGCACATGACTTGCCGCCAATGCGCACTTCACCGTTGACGAGGCCTACGCGCCCGGCATGGGTGCGGCGCTCTCGTACTACACCGTTTTCTGGTTGGGTCCAATGCTGTTGATCGTGATCTCGATTGCCGCCCTGATATTCGGCACCGAAGCTGCGCGCGGCGAGATCTTGGGTCAATTGCGCGAGCTTGGACGCTCTAGGGTTCGGCTGCCAACGCTGCCATAAGCGCGGGAACTTGCGCGGACAGATCTCGCGCAAGGTAGCCAATCGGGCCCGTACTTGCGGCGAGTCGTTCGCCCGCGCGTGCGTGCAACGCCACTCCCCATACCGCCGCTTGCTCAGCTGATGCACCGCGGGCTGCCAGCCCCGCGATAAGGCCCGACAAGACATCGCCCGAGCCCGAAATCGCCAGCCCGATGTTGCCGCGCGCGTGCCGCCATAGCGACCCGTCAGATGCAGCGATAAATGTCGTTGCGCCTTTGAGCGTAACGACCGCGTTCCAGTCGCGCGCTGCTTCGGCTGCTGCTGCCACGGCCTGAGCACTTATCTTTTTCTTGTCCCCGCTGGTCAAATGCGCGAGTTCGCCGGCGTGCGAAGTCAGAACTGCCGAACTCGCGAACCTTTGAACCCTGGGTGTCGGGCCCACAATACCCATCGCGGCCGCATCGAGCACCAATAGCGGCGTCGACAGATGTTCCAGCAGTTGCGCGCAGAAATCACAAACTGCGGGCTCGTCCTGCATGCCCGGCCCAATCAGAACCGCATCGACACACGGCAACAGGTCGCGCACTCGCTCGACCGCGCTGCGATCGATACCGCCCGCAGCGGTCTCAGCCAGTCCGATAACACGCGCTTCGGGAAGCGAGGTGGCGACCAGCCGTGCGACGCTGGTCGCAGTGACGACTGCGAGCTTGCCTGCACCGGCATTCAGCGCGGCGTTCGCCGCGAGGATCAACGCGCCCGGCATTTCACGTGAACCCGCTATGACCAGTGCACGGCCGCGTTCTTCCTTATCATCATCTGGGTCGGGTTGCGGCAACGGCCAGTTGCGCAGGCACGCTTCGTCGACCTCGATGGCTCTAGCGGCGTCGCTGTTCACTACGGTTTCGGCGCTGCCGGCACGTCGGCTTCGGTCGTGATCGGCGTGCCGGTTTCAGCAAGCGGAGCGACGAAGTGAATCAATCGCGTGACAAGCTTGCCGTTCTTGCCTTGCGTGCGGTCAAACTCGTAATGCATCACGGCGCAGTTAGGAACGTCGGCGGCACGGTCGAGATTCAGTATCTGGGCTTCGTCCATCCGCTCGAGCAGATAGCGGAAGCAATTTACGATGACCTGATGCCCGACGATCAACACGCGCTCGCCGCGGTACTCGCGCGTCATCGTGTCAATCACACTGCGCAACCGCAGAATCACGTCGCACCAGCTCTCGCCGCCCGGCGGGCGAAAATAAAACTTACCGACGTGCGCGCGCTGTTCGCTCAACTCGGGATGGCGCTCGCGTATGCCGAACGTAGTCAGCCGGTCAAGGATTCCGAATTCCTTTTCTCGCAAGCGCTCGTCCGCATGCAGGATGTGCGCATCGGCGGCAACGCCTGCCGCTTCCAACACCAATCGCGCGGTCGAGCGGGCGCGCACATAGGGCGAGCACAGCACGACGTTTGGCTGCGCAGCGTACGGCAGCCGGCCGAACCATTGGCCAAGCGCCACTGACTGCTGCGCGCCTAGCGGCGACAACGGAACGTCAATGTCGCGTGTTGCAATGTCGATCAATGGCAGGCGCGCCACCTCCGCCGAATCGCGCGCAACGTTTCCTGCGCTCTGCCCATGGCGGACGATCCACAACTGCTGCGGCCATTTCTGTTCCACGAAATACCTTTGTCAACGAGGCAGCATCCTGAAGCCAACCGCATGCCCACAGACGGAGCGAGCTACATGTCAAGCTACCCCTCGAAATTACGCCCAGAATCAGCAGAACGACAAACCGCAAGATCGTGTCGGATTCGATTAAGCCGAGATAAACCGCATGCGCGTCGACACTCGCACATCGGCTTTGAATACTCGCTTGAAGTACTGCAGCGCTAAGTCTGTGTCTTTTTCAGCTACCGCCGCGACGCAGTCCCTCGGAATGACGAGCCGATAGTTGCGAACGTACGCATCGGCGGCCGTGAACAGAATGCACTGGTCGCTTGTTACGCCGGTCAGAACAAGTGTTTTAACGCCCATCAGTTTTAACAAAGCGTCAAGCGGCGTTGCAAAGAAGCCGGAGTTTGCTGGCTTAAGGACGAAGTAATCCTCGCCGTCGGGCGCCAGCAAGCGAGCGACGGGTTCGCCCGGGATGCCATCCTGCAAACACCGGTGCAAGTGTTGGCGAAAGTCGGATCGCCATTGACCAAAGTTATCGTTGACATAGACAACAGGGATTGCTGCCGTGCGTGCGCGCTTTTTTAGCCTGGCAATACAACGCGCGGCGGGTAACGCGGCACGCAATAGGCGGGAGCCGTCTTCAAACTCAAAGTCGGAGATCATGTCGATAACCAGAACCGCGATCTTCGCGTTATGCGGGACCGACTCATCGCCTCGTTGTCGATCAGCAGGCATTGACTCGCGTGCGCGGCCTATGAAGCGTTTCGCTTGGGCACGATCGAGATGCCACCGCTACGCTCGAGAACCGCATAACGAATTTGATCGAGCCGCTCCAAGCCTTGCAAGCGACGTGCGGCGCTGAGCACGTCTTCCTCGTCGACGCGGGCCTTGTCCATCCGATCCTTCAAAGCAACACCATCTTCGACGATCACCAGAGGCACATCGTCCAATAATTTATCGATCGTCTTAGAGCGACGCTTGAGCAAAGACAGTCCGATGTCCAGCGTGACGAGCGTGACGATTACGATCAAGGCATTCGTAATCGAATAACCCTGGCCGAGCAACGCCTGTTGCGTCGCCTCGCCGATGATAAGGAGCAGTACGAAGTCGAACGTCGTGATTTGAGCCAGCGAACGCTTTCCCGCAAGACGCATGATGATCATTAGCGCAATGTAAATAGTCGCGGCACGCAGTACTGAATCCATACGTCACCCCTTAAGGAAAGATGAAGTGCTTGATTAGCAGCGGGGCGCCGTTGTCGACCGCAACCCGCCCCTCAATGGAACCGATCGCTTGTGGCTCGAGATGCAACCGGATTGTCGTCTCCGCGGCAGCCGGTAGCCGGTTGAAAGCGAAGATGTAAAACTGATTGGCCAATGTCGTGGCGTAAGGTTGCGGAGTAATTGACTGCAGCGACATAGCATTCAGATAATTCTCACTTACATGTAGCTGAACAGGCTGTCCGCTCGACGATTGAGCGACGCTGATCTCGAGTGTGGTGGGGCCGAGCAAGCGTGCAAAGCGTTCGTACTTAGCTCGGATACTGCTATCTGCGGCCGGCACAGCGACGTTTGACAGTGGACCACTTCCGCCTAAAGCTCCAGCCAGCGCGCAGGCGAGCACAACTGCCATCGCCGCCCAGCCGATGCGCTCAACGAGCCATTGCTTGCGCTGAAACCGCAAATCTTCGCCGCTCAGGTGCGAAGACGATCGGAGCGTATTCATCGGCGGGCGGTTTACAAGACACGTTCTGAGCACCGTAGATGCTCTTAGGCTGCGGCGACCTCAATCAGCACATTTCGGACCCGGCAGCTTGACACGCAGGCTGTCCGTCCCGAGCGACGCGCCCCTGCGCTCCACGCGTCAAGTCGGTGCGGCCACAGCGGCCTGCATTGATTGAACCAGCGACGCCGGAGGAAGGTTTTCAATCGCCGCCTTTAGCGTCGTGACGACCTCTGACGCGCCGGCCGCCATCAGACGGTTACATCCCTTTTCGATGTTGCCCTGTGCATGCCAGAGCGCCACCACAATCCTGAGCTCTGGAAAGCGCGCGCGAAGCCGCTTGCAAAAACAGGCGTGAAGAAACGGCATGTTGCCTATCGTGCGCTGGGGATTTACAGCGCATCGGAAACCAGCGAGAGTTATTTCATCCTGGCCAACGACCGCGACGAAACGGGGTTCATATCGAACCGGCATTTCCGCACGGTGGGTCTGTTCGCCCAGCGATGCGATTTGCGCTTTTCTCTCAGCGTCAACGCGCCGGATACTTTGCTGTACTGCGTCGATTCGAAAAGCGTGCGCGCAGCCGCTTCCACAGAAAGCCGGCGATAGCGGCCAAAATTATTTTTCTCATCCCGAAACTCCCGATTTGGTTAACGCCGCGCAACCGAGTGAGCACCACTTTTTCGGACCTGCGCCGCTCCAACTGCGTTGATCTATCAACTAAGTGTTGCCGGGAGGGTCGCTCCGTTCCGATCGTTTCGCTCGCCTCCCGATGATCCCCAGCGTCGGCGTGCGGGCCCTCCTGCTCGACAGCCGCCTGCGGCTCGTAACTCAGCACGATGTGCATCGGAAAGTGGTCGGAGCCGATATATGCGAGGCGCCGCATTCTTATCAGCCGAAAATGGTCCGAGTGAAAAACATGATCGAGCGGAGCGCGGAATCCGGGGTAGCGCGCGTGAAACGTGCTGTAAAAACCGCGTCCCTTGCGTGGTTCGAGCAAACCGCTGATTTTCTGGAACAGGCGGGTAGTGTGCGACCACGCCACGTCGTTCAAATCGCCGCACACAATCACCGGCCCGGTCGCTTCCGACACACGCCGCCCGACACGCAGCAGTTCCGAATCGCGCTCGGTGGATTCAGCGCTTTCCCCGGGCACCGGCGGCGGCGGATGCACGCAATTGAGCCAGACCCGACGGCCGTTACGCAAAATGACTTTCGCCTGCATCGAGGGCGTGTCGGGCTTGACCAGAAAATCAACCGCCTTGTCTCGCAGCTCGAGGCGCGAGTAAAGCAGCATGCCGTACGTGTTCGGCAACGGGCAGCGGATGACATGCGGGTGCGATGTGCACAGTGCATCGAGTCTCGCCTGCCACCATTCGTCGACTTCGGCGCATAGCACCACGTCCGGGTCCGCTTCGCGGACGGCCGCAAGAAGCAGGTCCGAGTTTCTGTTGGTTTGCAGCACATTGGAAACGACCAGCGAAAGTTGCTGCGTACGATCGGTTGACGTGCTGTCCTGCACTTCGCGCGGCGCGAGGGGTGTGTAGCGCCACACCAGCGCGCCTTGATAGATCAGCACCGCCAGGAGCGCCAGACTAAATGCGACTTGCGGCCATGCGAGCCATTGCGCGCCGAGCATCCAGAGCACCAGCGCCCCGATTGCGAGCAGCGCGAGCTGCAGGCGCGGAAAGTCCCAGATCCTGACCCACCATGTCTTGGCGCGCGTCAAAGAAAACAGAGTTACGGCTGTTACGGCGCCGCCGATAACGAGCGCCAGGATGCTGAGCATGCG
>CAZKNV010000014.1:0-1191 GCA_964554145.1 uncultured Burkholderiaceae bacterium | reverse complement strand
CGACGTCTGTCAGTACGAGCGTATTAATGCACCGGTGCGGCCACAGCGGCCTGCATTGATTGAACCAGCGACGCCGGAGGAAGGCTTTCAATCGCCGCCTTTAGCGTCGTGACGACCTCTGACGCGCCGGCCACCATCAGACGGTTACGCGCCTTTTCAATGTTGCCCTGCGCATGCCAGAGCGCCACCACGATCTTGAGCTCTGGAAATCGCGCGCGAAGCCGCTTGCAAAAAAAGGAGGCGTAAAGAACGGCGGCCGGCGGCAGAGCCGAGATGTACACCGCTGTTGCCGCGAGCTCGGCGACTCGATCCAGCGCTTCGCCTTTAAGAAGGCCGGTGGTCATCAGTTCCGCTCCGACTTTGCGTGCGGCGAGCCGCTTCAACAGCATCGCACCGACAATTTCATCTGCTTCGTCGCGCGCGGGCACGATGCACACCGTGAGCGGCCCCAACGGCGCTTCTGATCTCGATTCGGACGACGACACCGGTTCCGGCTCTGCTGTTTTCTCGCTGTCGCTCGTTGGCTCGGACAAATCCTCAACGAGCGTGCGCATGCTGTCAAAAATAAATCGCGTGCGTTCCTCGGACAGCGCATCGCTGTGGCGGTCGCGCTCGGCAAGATCGAGAACCGGAATCAGTACGTCCTCGTAAAGCGCTTCGAGCCCGTGCTCGCCGACGTACGTTTCGGCGAGCTCGGCGGCTTCTTCCTGATCGCGCGCGAGCAGGCGCTGATAGACGCGGTCCTCAATCGACAGCACCGGCTCATCGCCCAGCATGATGTTCAAAAACGCAAACCGCGGAATGTGGCGCCCCATCACGACCAGACAGACCGTCAGCGGTATAGCGAGCAGCAGGCCGACCGCGCCCCACAGCCAGGTCCAGAAAATTGCGGCCACAATGATCGCGATTCCCGACATCCCAGTGCCTGCGCCGTAGGCCCACGGCTCAATGATGTTGTTGCTGATGATCTCCAGCACCAGGAACACCGCCACGGTCCACAGCACCAGCGACCAGCCGTCTGAGATTGCAAACGCGAGCGCAATCGGCATCGCTGCTGCAATCCACGCACCGATATAAGGAATAAAGCGGAGCAGCGCAGCGAGCACGCCCCATAGTGCTGCGTTAGGCACTCCGATCGCGTACAGCGCGACACCGACCGGCACGCCATAACTGATATTGACGATCAGTTGA
>CAZKNV010000013.1:0-16183 GCA_964554145.1 uncultured Burkholderiaceae bacterium | reverse complement strand
CGAAGCGATGGCGATGCTGAAGTCGAAGCTGTACGAGCAGGAGCTGCGCAAGCGGCAGGCGCAGCAGACCGCGCTCGAGGATTCAAAGACCGACATCGGCTGGGGCCATCAGATTCGCTCGTACGTGCTCGATCAGTCGCGCATCAAAGATCTGCGCACGAATGTGGAGGTCGGCAATACGCAAGCAGTGCTTGACGGTGATCTGGACGACTTCATTGAAGCGAGCTTGAAGCAGGGTGTTTAAATGGAACCGCGCCCCGCCCTCCTTCAGCCTGAGCTGCTGCCGTTGCCCGATGGTGTTGCAAGCGATCGTGTCACGGTCCGCCGCTACCGTCCGGGCGACGGCGCAGTGTTTTTCGATGCGCTTGCACCGCATCGCGAAGAGCTGACGCAATGGCTCGCATGGCCGCAACAACATCAGCGAACGGAAGACTCCGAGTCGTTCGCGTTGCGCAAGCATTCCGAATTCGCTTTGCGAGAGAGCATGCCAATGGGAATCTGGAGCATCTCCGGCGAATTCCTCGGAGGCTCCGGCTTCCACGCTCCGGACTGGAAAACGCCGAAGGCCGAGATCGGCTACTTTCTGTTGCCACCGGCGCGCGGGCAAGGATTGGCGAGCGAGGTTGTGCGGCTGCTCGTTCATTACGCATTCGAGCGGATGGAACTAAACCGCGTCTGGAGCAGTTGCGATGCGAACAACAATGCGAGCACCAATGTGTTGCGCCGTGCGGGCTTGACCGAGGAAGGAACAATGCGCACTGAGACGCGTGACCATCACGGGCACCTGCGCGACACATTGATCTTCGGTCTCGCAATCGACGCCTTTGCACGCTGGCTCGACCGGCACGCAGTTTCGAATATCAAGTACATCTGATCGATGACGACTCGCGTACTGACCATACTTACCGGCGCATCGCGTGGCCTCGGCGCCGCAATGGCCGACCAGTTGCTCGTCAGCGATGCGCTGCTGTTGACATTGTCACGTCGTCCGCATACCGCAATCGAAAGCCGGGCCACGAAGTCCGGTGCCCTGCTCGAACAGTGGGCGATTGATCTCAATGACGGCATCGCCGCGTCGGCGCGGCTCGAAGTATGGCTGCGCCAGCAGGACCCGGCGCGCCTTGCGAGCGCAACACTGATCAACAACGCGGCGTTGGCCGGCAAGGCCGGGCCGATCGACCAAAGCGATGCTGAAGCGCTGGCCGCCGTGCTGCGTGTCGGACTCGAAGCCCCGATGCTGTTGACGCGTGCGTTCCTGCACGCGACGCGAGACTGGAACATTCCGCGCAAAGTCCTCAATATTTCATCCGGCGCCGGCAAGAAGCCGCTGGCCGGCACCGCCGCGTACTGCGCGGTCAAGGCGGGACTCGATCATTTTTCGCGCGTTGTAGCGCTCGACGAAGCGCAGCGTCCGAACAGTGCGAAGATCGTCTCGCTGGCGCCCGGCGTAATCGACACCGACATGCAGACCGCACTGCGCAAATCAGACCCGCGCGCATTTCCCAACCAACCTCAATTCGCCGCGATGAAGGCCGATGGCCAACTGGCATCACCAGCCGCCGCTGCGACAGGCGCCCTAGCCTACCTTGCGCGAACAGATTTTGGCAGCGATCCAGTAGCCGACGTGCGCGCTTCATAAGGCTCTGATGAACGAACCCAAGAACCCGACGGGAGAGCCCCCCGACGAAAACCAGATCATCGTCGAGCGGCGCGCGAAGCTCGCCGCATTACGCGCGAAGGGTCCCGCCTTCCCCAACGATTTCCGCCGCACACATCTGGCCGACGAGCTGCACGTCAAATACGGCGCGCGTGATCGGGACACGCTGGCTCAGGAGAACATCGAGGTCGCCGTCGCGGGACGCATGATGCTGAAGCGGCTGATGGGCAAGGCGAGCTTTGCCACCGTCCAGGACGGCAGCGGCCGCATTCAGTTTTACGTCTCCGACGATGACACGGATGCATCAGCGCACGAAGAGTTCAAGCGCTGGGATATCGGCGACATCGTCGCTGCGCGCGGCGTCGTGTTCAAGACGCTGAAAGGCGAATTGAGCGTTCGCTGCACCGAACTGCGGCTGCTCGCCAAGTCGTTGCGACCGTTGCCCGACAAATTTCATGGGCTCGAGGATCGCGAGCTGCGCTATCGGCAGCGCTACGTCGATCTGATGATGAGCGAAGAGACGCGCAATGTGTTCATCACGCGCAGCAAGGTAATTACCGCGATGCGCGATTTCATGGTCGCCGACGGCTTTCTCGAAGTGGAAACGCCGATGCTGCAGGTGATTCCAGGAGGCGCAACCGCCAGGCCGTTCGTGACGCACCATAACGCGCTCGATATCGACATGTTCCTGCGTGTTGCGCCGGAGCTGTTTCTGAAGCGGCTGGTGGTCGGCGGCTATGAGCGCGTGTTCGAGATCAATCGCAATTTTCGCAACGAAGGAATGTCGCCACGTCACAATCCCGAGTTCACGATGCTCGAGTTTTACGCCGCATACCAGGACTACAAGTGGTTGATCGATTTCACGGAGCGGTTGGTGAACCACACGGCCCTGGCGACGAACGGCTCGGCGCGCATCGAGTATCAGGGCGAGACGATCGAGTTGACGCCGCCGTTCGCGCGCCTCACTACTGTGCAGGCGATCCGCGCGCACGCACCGCAGTATTCGGAGGAGCAGCTGGCGGATCGTGAATTCCTGCATCGCGAGCTGCGCGCGAAGGGAAGCACGCACGCCCAAGAAGCCGGGCTGGGAGCACTGCAATTGGCGATGTTCGAAGAGACTGCGGAGGACAAGCTGATCCAGCCGACGTTTATCGTGGACTATCCGGTCGAAGTATCGCCGCTGGCGCGTGCATCCGACTCGCATCCCGAAATTACCGAACGGTTTGAGCTGTTCATCGCGGGTCGGGAAATTGCCAACGGTTTTTCCGAGCTGAACGATCCCGAAGACCAGGCCGCGCGCTTCAATGAGCAGGCGAAGGCGAAAGACGCAGGCGACGAAGAAGCGATGTACTACGACGCCGACTACATTCGTGCGCTCGAGTACGGCATGCCGCCGGCTGCCGGATGCGGTGTCGGCGTCGATCGGCTCGTGATGCTGCTTACCGACTCGCCGAACATCCGCGACGTGATCTTGTTTCCGCACATGCGGCCTGAAACGTAGGTGGTCGACGCTTCGCGGCTGCAGCAGTTGACCGCGCGTCTGCAAACGCGCGCGCAACAGCCGCTGCCGGCCGATTTGATCGCGCTGCACGTTGCAGGCGTCCATGTCGGCGACGCACAACCGGCGGTGGCGCGCTTCGTTGCCCAGCAGGTCGAAGGGTTCAGCTTGAGAGACGGCGTGCTCGCGATTTCCGATGACGCTCTCGGCGTCGACGCGCGCACGGCTCTGCTTTCCGAGGCAGCAATGAAGTTGCGGGATGCGGGCCTGATCAACGGATGGCGCGATGAACTGCTGGCGGTCGGCCAACCCGCGTTAGCGTCGATCGAGCGCGCCGCATGCCGGCCGTTCGGCATCACTACGCAAGCGGTGCACCTGAATGCGTACGTGAATGCAGAGTGCTTGATCGTCGCGCGCCGCGCGCTGCATAAGCAGATCGATCCGGGGCTATGGGACAACCTGGTCGGCGGCATGGTGCCGGCCGGCGAAACTTTGCAACAAGCGCTTGAACGCGAGGCGTGGGAAGAAGCCGGTCTGCGAATCGACCGGGCCTTATTGACTCGCGGGCGCCGCTTTCATGTCCGGCGCCCCGTGCCGGAAGGCTTTCAGTCGGAGATCATTCACGTCTACGACACCTTGTTGCCGGCCGATACACCGCTTGCGAATCAGGATCGCGAAGTGGTCGCGATCGAAAGGCGCGCGTTGGATGAAGTGGTCGATGCGATCGAGCGCGACGGATTCACGCTTGAATCGGCACTGGCGACCCTGGAAAGCGTGACGCGGCGAAGCGGCAGCACAATTTCCACGCTGTTCTACTAATCAAACTCCAATAGCAGTTTGCGATCTTCTATGCGCACCGACTTGAGGTTGTGCTTCGCGTATTTCTCGGCAAGATTGTCATCGCGAAGCGTGTAAATCGGCAGCGACTGCAAAGTCGCAGTCACCGCAGCATTCGCTACAGACTGCACGCTGTTCAAATGCGACGAGGGCACTCCCGGGATGCGTAGCGACTCCACGCGCGCATCATCGAGCATGAACTGGCCCTTGCCGGCATCGAACCGCACCGCGCCCGATACTTCCGTCTGACCGGCAAGCTGCCCAAACTGCGGCTGGCCGACCGCGGCATCGAGCAGCAAACCCACGCGGCCGGACGGATCGCGCAGGTTCACGACTGGATTGCTCAACGTGAGTGTGCCCGCCAGCGGCAACGCCCTTGACACCGGGAACTGCGCCTGCACTCTTTGCTGCACGTCGGCCTCGGAAAGCGCGATCGTGCCCAGCTGCGCGCAGCCAGTCGTTGCATAAACTGTTGCGTAAGCACCAATCACTAAGGCAAGACAGCGCTTATGCAACTTCATCAATCCACGCTGCCTGAATCGCTTCGAGAATTCGTTCCCCCGACCGATTCGGATCATCGGAAAAATCCTGCAGCTCGCACACCCAGCGATGCAGGTCGGTGAATCGGACCGTGCGCGGATCGATTTCCGGGTGCTTTTCGGCAAGCGCAATCGCGATCTCTTCAGTGTCGATCCATTTCATGACGTCTCTTTCTGTTCGATTTCCTTGGCGTGATTGATGCTGTACTTCGGAATCTCGACCACCAGATCTTCGTTCTGCACGATCGCCTGACACGACAGTCTCGACAACGGGGTCAGACCCCAGGCGCGGTCGAGCAAGTCTTCTTCGATGTCTTCAGCCGGCGGCAGCGAGTTAAATCCTTTGCGAATGACGCAGTGACACGTGGTGCACGCCGCGACCTTGCCGCAGGCGTGCTCGATGTCCACATGATGATCGAGCAGTGCGTCGGCCACCGATACGCCGGACGCACTTTCGAACTCTGCGCCCTGCGGGCAGATTTCCGCGTGCGGCAGCACGGTGATCTTGGCCATCTACTCTGCCCCGCGGCCTACGCTCGCCAGATCGTCGATGCGCCGGCCTGCAAGCGCGGCGCGAATCGAGCGATCCATGCGGCGTGCGGCGAACTCGTCGGTGGCCCGGGCCAACAATTCGGTCGAGCTCCTGATCGCGCCGACATCGTCGCTTTTCACTCGATTGCTTAACGCAGCAATCAGTGCGTCCACCTGCGAGCGCTCTTCGGACGAAAGTAAATCGCCATCGGACGCCAGCGCTGCGCTCGTAGCTTCGATCAAGCGTTGCGCGTCAACCTGTTTTTCGCGCAGCGCACGCCTGCGCATATCGTCGTCTGCCGACCCGAACGAGTCCTGCAGCATGCGTGCGATGTCGTCATCTGCCAACCCATATGACGGCTTGACGACGATCGACGCCTGCACCCCGCTCCCAACCTCGAGCGCGTTGACGTCGAGCAAGCCATCGGCATCGACCTGAAACGTGACTCGGACCCTTGCGGCGCCTGCCGGCATCGGCGGTATGCCGCGCAACTCGAAGCGCGCCAGCGAGCGGCAGTCCGAGACGAGCTCGCGCTCGCCCTGCACAACGTGAATCGCGATCGCGGTCTGTCCATCCTTGAAGGTCGTGAATTCCTGCGCGCGCGCGACCGGAATTGTCGAGTTGCGCTCGATGACTTTCTCGACCAGCCCGCCCATCGTCTCCAGTCCGAGCGATAGCGGAATCACATCGAGCAGCAGCCAGTTGTCTCCTGCCACTCGGTTTCCGGCCAGCAGATTGGCCTGAATCGCCGCGCCGAGCGCAACCACCTTGTCGGGATCGATGTTCGTCAGCGGCGTTTGGCCGAAGAACTTGCCGACCGCCCGCCGCACGTGCGGCATGCGCGTTGCGCCGCCGACCATGACCACCCCTTCTATCTCGGTCGTCCTCAATCCCGCGTCACGCAGCGCGTTGCGGCAGGCATTCAGCGTTTTCTCAACCAGTTGTTGCGTCATCTGCACGAACTCGCGGCTGGATAACGTCTGGTCAATCACTTCGCCGGTCGATAGCACCGCGTTCACCCGAACTTCGGATTCGACCGACAAACGCTCCTTGGCCTCGCGCGCCTTGACCATCAACAGTCGCGAATCCTGCACCGACAGCGGCAACAGCTTCGACTGCTCGCCTACCCAGCAAAAAACTCGTTGATCGAAATCATCGCCCCCCAGGGCAGAATCGCCGCCGGTCGCGAGTACCTCGAACACGCCCTTGGTCAGCCGCAAAATCGAGATGTCGAACGTTCCGCCGCCGAGGTCATAAACGGCGTAGATGCCTTGCGTACCGTGATCGAGTCCGTACGCAACAGCTGCTGCAGTGGGTTCGCTCAACAACCGCAGCACGTTCAGCCCGGCCAGCCTGGCAGCATCCTTCGTCGCCTGCCGCTGCGCGTCGTCGAAGTACGCCGGCACGGTGACCACCGCGCCGACCAGATCGCCGCCAAGCGCCTGCTCGGCGCGTTTGCGCAATGCCTTCAAAATCTCCGCCGACACTTCGACCGGGCTGCGCACGCCGGCAACGGTTCTAAGCTGCACCATGCCGGGCGCGTCGATGAAGTCATAGGGCATGTTCTCGATGTGTTCGACATCGTTCATGCCGCGGCCCATCAGGCGCTTGACGGAAACCACGGTGTTGCGCGGATCGATCGCCTGCTGTTTTTGCGCCGCGTAGCCGACTTCAGTCTTTCCGTTCGCGCGAAGCTGAACGATCGACGGCAATAGCGAGCGCCCTTCTTCGTCATCCAGCACAACAGGAATGCTGTGACGAACCGTCGCAACGAGTGAGTTGGTCGTGCCGAGGTCTATGCCGACCGCCAGTCGATGCCGATGCGGATCGGTCGATTGTCCCGGCTCTGCTATCTGCAGCAGTGCCATTAGGCCGACGCCTGTTGGTTATCGCGCGGCGTTTCAGCCGCAGCTGATACTTCGCTTCCAAACTTTTCGATGAACATCAGTTGCCGCACAAGCGAAGCAGCGTGTGGATAGTCGGCATCGACATCGAGCGCGCGACCGATTGCGTCAAGCAAACGATCGCGTTCGGCCGCCATGCCGTCGTCGAGCGCTTGCAGTGCTGAAGCGTCGCGTTCGCCGCGCGCGTCATCCAGCGCTTCGCGCCACTGCAATTGCTGCAACAGGAATTCGGCCGGCATTGCGGTATTGGATTCGGCGTCGATCGGTACATCGGCGCGCTCGCACAGATACGCCGCGCGTTTCAGCGGTGACTTCAGTGTCTGGTACGCCTCATTGGCGCGCGTGGCCCACTGCATTGCGACTCTGGTTTCGGCGGCCGACCCTGAAGCGAAACGATCAGGATGCACCTCCGCCTGCACGCTTCGATACGCGCGATCGAGTTCCGCCGTATCAAGCGCGAAGCGCGCCGGCAGATCGAAAAGTTGGAAGTGATCCGGAAGGCGGCTCATGCCAGCGCGCGCCGGAACGCGCTTCTGATCAGACGTTGAAGGACTCACCGCAACCGCAGCGGTTCTTTTCCCTCGGGTTGTTGAATTTGAATCCCTCGTTTAGCCCTTCGCGCCCGAAATCGAGCTCGGTGCCGTCGATATACGCCATGCTCTTGGGATCGACGAGGATTTTCACGCCGTGGCTTTCAAACTGCCGGTCCTCCGGGTGTGCAACATCGGCGTATTCGAGTTTGTACGCCATGCCCGAGCACCCGGTGGTGCGCACGCCCAGGCGCAAACCGATGCCACGGCCGCGCTTGGCGAGAAAGCCCGCGACGTGCTGTGCCGCGCGCTCGGTCATCGTCACGCCCAAGGATCCTGCAGTTTCGCTCATGCCGCCTTCATCTCTAACGCCTGGCCGTGCTTGGCGCGGTAATCGTCGATCGCCGCCTTAATTGCATCCTCGGCCAGGATCGAGCAGTGAATTTTGACCGGCGGCAACGCGAGTTCTTCGGCGATCTGCGTATTGCGAATCGTGCCGGCCTGATCGAGCGTCTTGCCCTTGACCCACTCGGTCACCAGCGACGACGACGCAATCGCCGAGCCACAGCCATAGGTCTTGAATCGTGCATCTTCGATCACGCCCTGTTCGTTGACTCTGATCTGCAGCTTCATCACGTCGCCGCAGGCCGGCGCGCCGACCATTCCGGTGCCGACATGATCGTCGCCTTTGTCGAACGACCCGACGTTGCGCGGATTTTCGTAATGATCGATAACTTTCGTGCTGTATGCCATTTTTTGCCTCTGCCTTAGTGTGCAGCCCACTGCACTGTGCTCAAATCGATTCCATCCTTGTACATCTCCCACAACGGAGACATCTCGCGCAGCCGCGCCACCTGCCGCGTCACCAGATCGACCGTGTAGTCGATTTCTTCCGGCTTCGTAAAGCGGCCGACCGTAAAACGGATCGAGCTGTGCGCCAATTCGTCGCTGCGACCCAGCGCCCGCAATACATAAGATGGCTCCAGACTGGCCGAAGTACAAGCCGAGCCGGAAGATACCGCGACATCCTTCATCGCCATGATCATGCTTTCGCCTTCGACGAAATTGAAGCTCGCGTTCAGATTGTGCGCAACTCGCCGTTCCCAATCGCCGTTCAAAAACACTTGCTCCGTTTGCGAAATGCCTTCCCATAAACGGTCACGCAACATGCGGATGCGTTCGTTATCGGTCGCCATTTCCTCGCGCGCCAGACGAAACGCTTCGCCCATACCGACAATCTGATGCGTCGGCAACGTGCCCGACCGTAGTCCGCGCTCGTGACCGCCGCCGTGCATCTGCGCCTCCAGCCGCACGCGCGGCTTGCGCCTGACGAACAGTGCGCCTACGCCTTTCGGCCCATACGTCTTGTGCGCGGAGAACGACATCAGTTCGACCTTTAGCTGCGCAAGGTCGATCACGATCTTGCCGCTGGCCTGCGCCGCATCGACATGAAATATGATGCCGCGCGACCGGGTGAGCTCGCCGATCGCAGCAACGTCCTGGATCACGCCGATCTCGTTATTGACGTACATCACCGAGACCAGAATCGTGTCCGGCCGCAGCGCTGCCTCGAGTTTCGCCAGATCGAGCAGGCCGTCTTCCTCGACGTCCAGATACGTCACCTCGAAGCCGTCGCGCTCGAGCTCGCGCATCGTGTCCAGGGTTGCCTTGTGCTCTGTCTTGACCGTCACCAGGTGCTTGCCCTTGTCCTTGTAAAAGTGCGCAACGCCTTTCAGCGCCAGATTGATCGATTCGGTCGCGCCGGAAGTCCATATCAACTCGCGCGGATCGCAATTGACTAACGCCGCAACGTGCTCGCGCGCCTGATCGACCGCTTTTTCCGCTGCCCATCCGAACGAGTGACTGCGCGATGCGGGGTTGCCGAAGTTCTCGCGCAACCACGGAATCATCGCGTCGACGACGCGTGGGTCGACCGGTGTAGTGGCCGAATAGTCGAGATAGATCGGAAGCTGCATCACGTACCCTTATGCCTGTTCATTAGCAACAACGTGCCGCTTTTCACGCTGCCTGAGACGACTGTCATGCAACACGGCGACCGTTCCGCCTTTAGCCCTGGCCCTTTGGTTCTGCTGCTCAACCAGATCCGCCAGCGTTACCGAATCCAGGTAGTCGAGCATCCGCACGTTTAGATTCGCCCATAGATCATGCGTCATGCAACGCTGGTCGTCGTGGCAGTTTTCTTTGCCGCCGCACTGCGTCGCATCCAGTGGCTCATCGACCGCAAAAATGATGTCGGACACGGACGTTTGATCCATCGGCCGGTCAAGCTGGTAGCCGCCGCCCGGGCCACGTGTGCTCGCGACCAACCGACGCCGGCGCAGCTTGCCGAACAACTGTTCGAGATACGACAGTGAGATGCTCTGCCGCTCACTGATCGCTGCCAGCGTAACCGGACCGTCGTGCTGGCGCATCGCCAGATCGATCATCGCGGTGACGGCAAAGCGGCCCTTAGTGGTGAGTCTCATATACCTCGATTCAAGTTGGGTTGCCTGTCTTCAGACTTCGACGGACGGCAAAAATTCCCGATTAATTTAGTCGGGAATTGTACGATCTCGGGCCGGAAGCGTCAATTTGCCGGGCACGCCGCTAAACGGCGCCAAACCGGTTGCCAAGGGCATACGCCAGATCGCGCTTCAAATCGGCGACCGATTCAAGGCCGACGGCGACCCGGATCAGTGCTTCGCCGATGCCGGCGCGCTCGCGATCGGCCGGTGCAAGCCTGCCATGCGTCGTCGTGGCGGGATGCGTGATGGTCGATCGTGTGTCGCCGAGGTTGGCGGTGATGGACATCATCCGGACGGAATCGATTACGCGCCAGGCGCGCTCGCGCTGTGACGGCCCTTCTAACCCGTTGGCCTTGACCTCGAACGCGACCACCGCGCCGGCTTTTGATTGTTGCTGCCGAGCCAGCGCCGCCTGCGGATGCGATTCCAGTCCGGGAAAGTACACACGAGCCACTTCGGGGCGTCGCTCGAGCCACTCGGCCAGCTGTTGCGCCGAATCGCTGTGCGCTCGCATGCGTAGCGCGAGGGTCTCGAGCCCTTTCAGCAATACCCACGCGTTAAAGGGTGACAAACTCGGACCGCTGCTGCGAAGCACCGGCAGCAATTGATCGCGAATGAATGTTTTCGAGCCGAGCACGGCGCCACCGAGCACTCGACCCTGGCCATCCAGATACTTGGTTGCGGAGTGAATCACCAAGTCGACCCCAAAGTCGAACGGGCGTTGCAGTGCCGGCGTGCAGAAGCAATTATCGACGACAGAGACCGCGCCGATCGCTCGTCCAAGTTCGCCGAACTGGTGCAAGTCGACAATTTCCATCAGCGGATTCGACGGTGTTTCGCAGTAAAGCAGGCGCGTTCGTGGAGTGGCTGCGGCGCGCCAGGCTTCGATGTCGGTCGCGTCCACATAGCTGACCGCGATACCGAATCGCGACAACAGGTTGGAAAAAAGCTGGATCGTTGCGCCGAATACGTTGGCAGCGCAGATCACATGATCGCCCGCGCGCAATACGGCCAGACACGTCGCCATGATCGCCGCCATGCCGGACGCGGTTGCCAGACAATCCTCGGCGCCTTCGAGCGACGCCAGGCGCTGCTCGAACATCGTCACGGTCGGATTGGTAAAGCGCGAGTAGACGTTGCCCGCCTCGGCGCCGGAGAAACGCGCGGCCGCCTGCGCGGCATTGTCGAACACGAAGCTCGACGTCAGAAACAGCGCTTCGCTGTGTTCGTTGAACTGTGAGCGCTCGGTACCGGCACGTACGGCGCGTGTTTCAAAATCGGATGGCTGCTGGACTCGCTCGGACATAAAAAACCCGCCTTGACTGTGGAAATCAGCTCGGCGGGTGTTTTTCACCATCACTTTAGCCGTATTTGTTAAGCGCCCGCAAGCTGATTCAAATCGGCGCGTCCAGCGATATTACCCGATAGCCACTCCTTAGTCGGCCTGCGCCAGGTTCAGATTAAGTTGTGAATACGGGTCGCTCTCGGCGTTGGCCGCCAGCTCCCGCGCGGCTTCCAGCCGGTCCAGATACTCGGGCGTTATATCGCCGGTGACGTAGATCCCGTCGAAGCAACTGGCTTCGAAATTTGTCAGATGCGGGCCGAGCTCGGATACCGATCGCTTCATTGCGTCGATATCCTGATACACGAGCCCATCGGCCTCAATGAGCGTGCGGATCTCTTCGTCCGAGCGTCCGTGCGCGATCAACTCCTGGCGCGTCGGCATATCGATGCCATACACATTCGGATAACGTACCGGCGGCGCCGCCGACGCAAAAATCACCTTGTTGGCGCCGGCTTCGCGCGCCATGTGAACGATCTCGCGCGACGTGGTTCCGCGCACGATCGAGTCGTCGACCAGCAAGACGTTTTTGCCCTTGAACTCGGTGGGCAGCGCGCTGAGCTTCTGGCGCACGCTCCTCTTGCGCACCGCCTGCCCGGGCATGATGAAGGTGCGGCCTACATAACGATTCTTAAAAAAGCCTTCTCGAAACTCGAGGCCGAGTCTGGCCGAAAGCTGCATCGCTGCCGGGCGCGACGTTTCGGGAATCGGCATGACGACATCGATCTCGCCGGTGCGCAATTGCCTGCGGATTTTTTCCGCCAGATGCTCACCCATCTTCAAGCGTGAGCTATACACGCTGACACCATTCATCACCGAGTCTGGCCGCGCAAAGTAAACGTACTCGAAGATGCAAGGATTGAGCGTCGGGTTATCGGCACACTGCTGCGAATAGAAGTTGCCGTCGATATCGATAAAGACCGCTTCGCCCGGCGCCACGTCACGCACGAACTTGAAGCCAAGCCCTTCGAGCGCAACCGATTCACTGGCGACCAGATACTCGGTGCCGGCGTCGGTTTCGTTGATGCCATAGACCAGCGGACGAATTCCGTAAGGATCGCGAAACGCGACGATGCCGTGATCGGCAATATGCGCCACACATGCGTATGCGCCGCGCACGCGCCGATGCAATGCCGCGACTGCGCGAAATATGGTCGCCGGGTCAAGCGTGTAGCTCGACGTTCCTTCCTGCAACTCGTGCGCAAGAACGTTAAGAAGAATTTCCGAATCGGAATTGGTGTTGATGTGCCGGCGATCGATGCGGAACATTTCGCTTTTCAGCTGTTCCGCATTGGTCAGGTTGCCGTTATGCCCGAGCGTGATGCCGAACGGTGCGTTTACGTAGAACGGTTGCGCCTCCTCGACGCTGAACGCGGAGCCGGCGGTCGGATAACGTACATGTGCAATACCGACGTTGCCCGTGAGGTTGCGCATGTTCCGGGTGCGAAAGATTTCCCGCACCATGCCGCTGCCCTTCCACATCGAAAACGTGCTGCCCGAGCCGGTCGCAATACCCGCAGCGTCCTGGCCTCGATGCTGCAACAGCTGCAGCGAGTCATAGAGCAACTGATTGACCGGTCCCGTTGCCACTACGCCGACTATGCCGCACATCGATCACTTCTCCTTGCGCCGCGCGCGACGCGCATCGTATGCATGTTTCGGCTTGACGCAATCAATATGTCAAAGAGTGATCAAGTTGGCGCCGATACCCTGGGCTTTCAAGCGATCGCGCACGCCATCGGCTTCATCGCGCGACGCATACGGTCCAAGCCGCACGCGATAGCGCGCGCCCTGCTTCGTATCCACCCTTTCCGTATATGAGGCAAATCCGGCTTTTTTCAGACGGTCGGCAAGATCTCGGGCCGCTGTTTCGCTGGCTGGAGCGGCTGCCTGCACCGCAAACCGTGCTGCTTTCGCACTCGCGACATTTGGTTTTGCGTTCGCCTTGCCGTCGAGCAACGCACGCGCTCGCTGTTCATCGACCTTCTTGCTGTCGACAGCTTTGACCGGCGGCTCATCGGCTTTCTCGGGAAAAGGCGCGGGAACAGGCGCAGGGATAGGCGCAACATCCGGCGGCGGCGCCACGGGAACGTTGTCTGGCGAAGGCACCGGCGGCAATGGCAAGCGCGGTGTAAACGGTGTCTTTTCGCTCGGGATGTCGATCGCAATGTTGTCGGGCACCGGCGTGGGCTGGGAGTCGAGCAGCATCGGGACGACGATTGCGACCATCAGCAGCAAGGCAGCCGCGCCAATCAGCCGGCGTCGTGCACGGATACGCACCGCGGCGGCCGGCTCGATAGGGCCGGACTCCTCATCGACGGAGGCAGTGCGCGCTTGTGCCTGCTCTCGCGCTGACTTTACTGTGTTGCTTTTCCGGCGCCAGAAGGCCAGGGGCATTAAAACTCCGCTTACATCGCGTGCGAAGCGCTCATTTCAGCGACGCTGCACGCAGCACTTCAGCCACTGAGAGGAAGGAACCGAACGCCAAAATTCTATCATCGGCTTTCGCGCGTTCGCGTGCTGCAGCGAATGCCGCCGCAAAACTTGCATGCTCGGTCAACGAACTGTCAGGCGCCGCCGCGCGAACAACATGTGCAACGTTAGTGGCCGATGCACCCCGCACACCCGGCGTCGACGCGATGTACCAGTGATCAATCCTGTCGCTGACCCTTTTGACCACGCCGGCGATGTCCTTGTCGCGCAACATGCCGAACACGGCATGCGTCTGCGGATAAAACCCCATCATGTCCAGATTCTGCGCAAGCACTGCGGCCGCGTGCGGGTTGTGCGCGACATCGAGCACGATGGCAGGCTGTCCCGGCAGCACCTGGAAGCGTGCCGGCAACTGCACGGTCAGCAACCCCTGCCGCACTGCCTGCTGCGATACCGGAAGCCGCGGTGCCATTGCTTCCAGTGCAGCCAGTGCGCCGGATGCGTTCAGCAATTGATTGGCTCCGCGCAAGGCCGGATACGGCAGGCTGGCGCGGCGAAGATGGCGGCCGCCGTAAGCCCACTGCTGGCGATCCCCTTGGTAGTTGAAGTCGCGACCGAACCGCCAGAGATCGGCACCGATTGCCTGTGCATGATCGAGCAACGACTGCGGCGGCTCGGGATCGCTGCAGATGGCCGGCCGGCCGTGACGATAGATGTGCGCTTTCTCGAATCCGATTTTGTCCCGCGTGGCACCCAGATAATCCATATGATCAAGCGCAATCGACGTGACGATCGAAACATCGGCATCGACGATGTTGACCGCATCGAGCCGGCCGCCCAGGCCGACTTCAAGCACTGCGACGTCAAGCCGCGACTGCGAGAACAAACGAAGGATCGCCAATGTCGTGAACTCGAAGTACGTGAGCGTCGTATCGCCGCGCGCCGCCTCGACCGCTTCGAACTGAGTGACGAGCGCTGCATCGCCAGTATCGACGCCGTCGACTCGAGCGCGCTCGTTAAAACGCAGCAGGTGCGGCGAGGTATACAGCCCGACGCAGTAGCCGGCGGCGCGCAGGATGGCATCGAGCATCGCGCAAGTCGACCCCTTGCCATTGGTGCCGCCGACGATGATCGCTGGAATTCTGAATTGCAGATCGAGCCGGTCCGCAACGGCACATACCCGATCGAGGCCGAGATCGATCGGCTTGGCATGCAGCCGCTCGATGCGTTCAAGCCACGTTAAGAGACTTTCCGACAAGTTTTCGTCGCCGGACGCGAACGCGGCCGGCGCCCTGAACGTCTAACTCAAAGCCTCGGCAGGTTGCTTTAGCAACAAAGCCAACAAGGCCGCGATCTCGTCGCGCATCTGACGCCGATCGACGATCATGTCGATCGCGCCCTTGGTCAGCAGGAACTCGGACCGTTGGAAGCCTTCGGGCAGCTTCTCGCGCACCGTTTGCTCGATGACCCGCGGACCGGCAAATCCTATCAACGCTTTCGGCTCGGCCATCACGACGTCACCCATAAAGGCAAAGCTCGCCGAAACGCCGCCCATCGTCGGATCGGCCAGTACGCTGATGAACGGCAGCCTCGCCTCGGCAAGCCGCGCGATCATCGCGGTGGTCTTGGCCATCTGCAGCAGCGACAGCAGGCCCTCCTGCATACGCGCGCCGCCGGTCGACGTGATGCAAATGAACGGCACCTTCTGCTCGATCGCGGCCTGCACGCCGAGCACAAAGCGCTCGCCGACCACGGAGCCCATCGAGCCGCCCATGAAGTCGAATTCGAAACAGGCGGCCACCACGGGCAACGCACGAATCGAACCGCCGATCACGATCAGCGCATCAGTTTCGCCGGTGTCTTCCATCGCCTGCTGCAAGCGCTCGAGATACTTGCGACTGTCGCGAAACTTCAGCGCATCGACCGGCAGAATCTCCTGACCGATCTCGTAGCGCCCTTCGGCATCGAGCAATGCATCGAGCCGCGCGCGCGCGCCGATACGCATGTGATGAGCGCACTTCGGGCACACGAACAAGGTTTTCTGCAGCTCGGCCGTGTACAGCACCGCCTCGCAGCCGGGACACTTGGTCCATAGACCCTCCGGCACGCTCTTGCGCGCGGCGCCCTCTTCGCGCTTGATGCGTGGCGGCAAAATCTTGTCGATCCAGCTCATCGATTTCCCCAGTCCAGTGAAACCGTCAAATCGCACCCGAGCGGCTGCGCAGCGGCGCGCCGGGCTAGGCGCAAAGCGCAGACATAGCGGGCCCTATGGCGAGCATTTGCAACGACGCCCGGCGCGTCGAGGCACGGGCGAGCGGGGGCGCATCTCGGCGGTTTTACTGGACTAGCGCGCGATGAGAATCACCATCGTTGCGGTGGGCCAACG
>CAZKNV010000012.1:0-16542 GCA_964554145.1 uncultured Burkholderiaceae bacterium | reverse complement strand
CTCGACACTGGTGAATGCAACTTCAATCGCCGGCGTAACGCGCGATTTTCGCGGGCGAATGATGGTCAAGCTGAAGACCCGGGTCGAAACCTTGCTGGTTTCGGACAGCTATACGCACCTGTTCCGGCAGATGTAGCACCTCGTTAAGCCAAAACGCCGCGTAAAACCGGCGCATCAAAGGCCTTTCACGTCCGCAGCGGCAATCTAGAGTCTCCGGTTCTTACTTGTGGAGTGAACCGTGGGTCCCTCGATTCTTGTTTTTCTTGCCGGTGTCGTTGCATTAGGCGTTGCCGGTGCGTTTTATACGGTCAACAAAACGCGGCCGGGCTACGGCGACGACGACGATCCAGGCGAATGAAGACGGCTCTGATCATCGGCGGTCTTGGCATTGCGCTTGCGATGTATGCGCCAGCGTTACGCGCTTTACGCATGCGCAAGAACTCCCGCATGACCGATCAGGAATATTTCGCGGCTGCCCGCCGGCGCGCGATCAGCTATCGGCTGACCGCGAACGAGCGTGCGGCGAAGCGGATAGGCGACGAATAGAGCGGGCGGTGCGCGTTCAGCCTGCAGTAGTGCTCAACGAAATCGCCCCCATATAATCGGCTCGATCCAGCAGCAGCAACAAGCGGAGCGATATGACGACCTCCAAACATGCGCGCGTCCTAATCCTGGGATCCGGACCGGCCGGTTACACAGCGGCCGTGTACGCGGCGCGCGCCAATCTGAAGCCGGTGTTGGTCACGGGCCTTGCGCAGGGTGGTCAGTTGATGACGACGACCGACGTCGACAATTGGCCGGCCGATGCGCATGGCGTGCAGGGCCCTGAGTTGATGACTCGCTTCCTCGCTCACGCCGAGCGCTTCAACACCGAAGTGATCTTCGATCACGTTCATACCGCAAAGCTGGATGAACGGCCGTTGCGTTTGATCGGCGATTCGGGCGAATACACCTGCGACGCGTTGATCATCGCCACCGGCGCCAGCGCGATGTATCTTGGCCTGCCGTCCGAGCAAGCCTTCATGGGCAAGGGCGTATCGGGCTGCGCCACTTGCGACGGCTTCTTCTACAAGAACCAGGACGTTGCGGTCGTGGGTGGCGGCAACACGGCGGTCGAGGAAGCGCTGTATCTGACCAACATCGCAAAGAAAGTGACGCTGATTCACCGGAGGGACAAGTTCCGCGCCGAGCCGATCAATGTCGATCACCTGATGCAGAAGGTGAAAGAAGGCAAGGTCCAGATGAAGACGTTCAACGTGCTCGACGAAGTGCTCGGTGATGATTCCGGTGTCAATGCCGTGCGCATAAAGAACACGCAGACCGGCGGAACCGAGAAAATTGCGTTGCAAGGCGTGTTCATCGCAATCGGGCATCGGCCGAACACCGAGATTTTCGCCGGGCAGCTTGAGATGGTGAACGGCTACATCATCACGAAGACCGGATTGGCCGGCATGGCCACCGCCACCAGTGTCGCTGGGGTTTTTGCCGCCGGCGACGTGCAGGATCACGTGTATCGGCAGGCGATCACCAGTGCCGGCACCGGTTGCATGGCCGCGCTCGACGCGCAGAAGTATCTGGAGAATCTCGAAACGGTCGCTCCCGCCCCCGAAGCGCTCGCGGCGTAATGACAGACAAGTTCACGCACCTTGCGCAGCTCGAAACGCTGCGCGATGCGATGGTGCGCGAAGCGCGAAAGCAAGACGAGGCGGCGGCCAACCGCCGGGCAAGTGAAGTGCGGGTGCTGAAAGCAGCCGACGAGTTTCGCGATGCCATCGGCGATGTCACGCCGCTAAACGGCAAAGCGCGTGTCGAGCACAAACGCATTCCGCATCCACCGATTGCTCACAAGCGGCGCGAGGACGACCAGCTAGTGCTGGTCGCTTCGGTATCGGACGAGTTCGAGATCGACACGCTGCTTCACACCGATGACGAGCTATCGTTTCGCCGGCCCGGCGTCGGCCCCGATGTGCTGCGCAAGCTGCGCCGTGGCGAATGGGTGATACAGGACGAGATCGATCTGCACGGTTGCCGCACCGATGAAGCGCGCGAGCTGCTCGCCGGCTTCATGCGCGATGCCGGCAAGCGCGGTCTGCGCTGCGTTCGCGTCGTGCATGGCAAAGGCCTGGGCTCGAAGGGCCGTCAGCCGGTTCTGAAGGGAAGGACGAAAGTCTGGCTCGCGCAGCGTGAGGATGTGATCGCGTTCTGCCAGGCGCGGACCACCGAAGGCGGCAGCGGCGCGCTCGTGGTTTTATTGAAGCCGACCGCGGGAAAGCCGATTTAGCTAAACCGCCGCTTCGCCTTCTTCGCCGGTCCGAATGCGAATCACCTGCTCGACCGAGCGCACAAAGATTTTGCCGTCGCCAATCTTGCCGGTGCGTGCCGCTTTCGTGATCGCCTCGATCGCGCGCTCCACCAGCGCTTCGGGTACCACGGCCTCGACTTTCACTTTCGGCAGGAAATCGACCACGTACTCGGCGCCACGATAAAGCTCGGTATGGCCTTTTTGCCGGCCGAAACCTTTGACCTCGGTGACCGTCAAGCCGGTCACACCGACATCGGCCAGCGCTTCGCGCACTTCGTCGAGCTTGAACGGCTTGATAATCGCGGTGATCTGTTTCATGGTCGCTTTCAGGAACGTTGATTCTAAAGCGTGACGCTTTCTTCGCGAAAACGATTCGTAATCGGATACCGCCAGTCGCGTCCAAAACCTCTGTGGGTGACACGAATTCCGATCGGCGACTGGCGCCGCTTGTATTCCGAAAGACGAATCATGCGCACGACCTTGCGCACCGTCACTTCGTCATGATCGGCCGCTACGATCTCGGCGATCGATCGCCCCTGCTGCATGTACAGGTCGATGATCTCGTCGAGGATGTCGTACGGCGGCAGTGAGTCCTGGTCGGTCTGATCGGCCTTTAGTTCTGCGCTCGGCGCGCGCGTCAAGATGCGCTCCGGAATCACCGGCGCGATCGAATTTCGATAGCGGCACAGCCGGTAAACCAATGTTTTCAGAATATCCTTGATTACTGCAAAGCCGCCGGCAAGATCGCCGTACAGAGTCGAGTAACCGACCGCAGTTTCGGACTTGTTGCCGGTGGTCAGGACGATCGAGCCGTACTTGTTCGACAACGCCATCAACAACGTTCCGCGAATGCGTGCCTGCAAGTTTTCTTCGGTCGTGTCCCAGGGAAGTCCGCGAAACTCCTGCGCGAGAGTCGAGAGAAACGCGTTAAATGCGGGCTTGATGGGCAGCACGTCATAGCGCACGTTCATTGCATGCGCCATCTCCTGTGCATCGTCAAGACTGATTGCCGATGTGAACTGCGATGGCATCATCACCGCGCGCACCCGCTCTGCTCCTAGCGCATCGACCGCTATGGCCAGCGTCAGCGCCGAATCGACGCCACCCGAAAGCCCGATGATCGCGCCGGGAAAACCGTTCTTGCCGAGATAGTCGCGGACGCCCAGCACAAGAGCCGAGTAGGCGAGCGCCTCTTCGCCGGGTTCGGGCTCCAACTCCAAAGGTTGCGGCGCGCCGTCGATAAAATCGACCAGCAACAAGCTTTCTTCGAAGTAAGGTGCGGCTGCGACCAGCTTGCCATTGGCGTCCAGCACAAACGAGCCGCCGTCGAATACCAACTCATCCTGGCCGCCCACCAGATTCGCGTAGACGACCGGCATTCGATAACGCGAAACGTTCGTGCGCAGCGTGTCGATGCGCTGTTGCTGCTTTCCCAGATTAAATGGCGAACCATTGAGCACCAATAACACCTGCGCGCCGGCTGCCCTCGCACATTCCGGCGTATACGAGAACCAGGTGTCCTCGCAGATGTTGATGCCAAATGAGGTGCCATTGGATTCGAACACCAGCGGGCGATTGTCCGGCGTGAAATATCGTTGCTCGTCGAACACGTCGTAGTTGGGCAGATCGTGCTTGCAATAAATACCGAGCCCCACCCCGCCCTGCAACAGTGATGCTGCGTTAAAGCGATGGCCCTCGCGCGCCAGCGGATGCCCGACGATGACGGTGAGATCGGGAAACTGCAGCAGTTTCGTAGTGAGCATCTGCAACGCGGCGTCGCTCGCTGCGTAAAATGCGCGACGCAGAAGCAAGTCTTCAGGGGGATAGCCGGTCAGAGACAACTCCGGCGTCAGCAGCAGGTTTGCACCCGCAGCAGCGGCACGCGATGCCGCTTCGATGATCTTTCTGCTGTTGCCCTCGAAGTCGCCGACGGTGCAATTCAACTGCGCAACCGCGACTTTGACTTTCGAACTCATTAACGACGTATCAATGAACCAACCGGCAGATGGCGCCGATTATTGCACGCGCAACGTCGACGATCTGGCGACGGTCGGGCGCGCCGAATGGAATGCACTTGTTGCCGATTCCGGCAACGACAACCCGTTCCTGCGCTATGAGTTTCTGCATGCATTGCATGCAACCGGATGCGCGTCGCCGCGGTCGGGCTGGGAGCCGCAGTACCTGACTTTGTGGCGCGGCGAGCAACTGGTTGGGGCCGTGCCGCTGTATCGAAAGCATCATTCGTACGGTGAATACGTGTTCGACTGGGCATGGGCCAGCGCATATCAGCAGCACGGCATCGACTACTACCCGAAGTGGCTGGCGGCAGTACCGTTTACACCGGTGCCGGGCACCCGGTTGATCGCGCGAGATTCATCTGCGCGGGGCACTCTGGCGCTCGCACTCGTCTCGCAAGCCAGCGAGTCGGGTCTGTCGTCGCTGCACGTGCTGTTCGCGCCACGCGACGAGATCGAAAGGCTGGGCGATGCGGGAATGCTGACGCGGCGCGCGGTGCAGTTTCATTGGTTCAATCGAGGCTATTCGTCGTTCGACGACTATCTTGCTGCACTTTCGCAACCGAAGCGCAAGAAAATCCGCGCCGAGAGGCGGAAGGTCGCGACTGCCGGCATTACGTTCGAGCGAAAAGTCGGCAGCGAAATCACCGAAGCGGACTGGGATCTTCTCATGCGCTGCTATGCAACCACCTATGCAGCGCACTACTCGACGCCCTATCTGAATCGCCGTTTTTTTCAGCAGATCGCACAATCGATGCCGGAAACCTTGATGACAGTCGTCGCACGCCGGCAGGGAAAGCCGATTGCTGCCGCGCTTGCGCTGTTCGATCGCGAGCGTCTGTATGGACGCTACTGGGGCGCGATCGAATTCGTCCCATGCCTGCACTTCGAAACGAGCTACTACCAGATGATCGAGTTCGCGATCGAGCGCGATCTCAAGGTGTTCGAAGGCGGCGCGCAAGGCGAGCACAAGCTCGCACGCGGATTCGAACCGGTGACGACGTACTCGGCACACTGGCTGGCGCATCCCGCCTTCGCCGACGCGGTTGAGCGATATCTGAAACACGAAACCGGCGGCATCGACGCGTATGTCGATGAGCTGAACGAACGCAGCGCGCTGCGCGAGTCGTTAAGTTCCGAATGAGTCCAACGCATCTCGCCGCTGCGAGGCATGTGTGAGTCCTCTGCACCTTGCGGCAGCGTTGCTAATGGTCACTATCTGGGGGTTTAACTTCATCGTCATCCGCTGGGGGCTGAACGATATGCCGCCGATGACGCTGACGTTTTTTCGGTTTGCATTGGCGGCGTTTCCGGCGCTGCTGTTCGTGCGACCACCACCGGCGACGTGGCGCCTGATCGCCGGCTACGGCTTGTTCGCGTTCGCGCTGCAGTTCGCCTTGCTTTTCTCGGGAATGGCGGCGGGAATGCCGACAGGCCTGGCGTCGCTGGTCATCCAGGTACAGGCGTTCTTCACGATCGCGCTGGTCGCGCTGTTGACGCACGAACGCGCAAAGCCGATTCAGCTTGCGGGCGGTGCAGTCGCCGGTGCGGGATTGCTCGTCGTTGCGCTGCATTTGCCGCCGTCGACCCTGCTCGGTTTCTCATTGGTCATCGCGGCGGCCCTCTCGTGGGCAACTGCCAATTTCATGGTTAAGCGAATTCCGGGCGATCGACCGCTGGCGGTTGTTGTGTGGGCCAGCGCGGCAGCAGCGCTCGCGATGTTCCCGGTCGCGCTGGTGGTCGATGGTCCGGCGAGCATGCTTGCTTCGATTCACGCAATGGATGGCGCTGCCTGGCTCGGGCTGGCGTTTCAGGCATGGCCCACGACGCTGCTCGCATTCGGAATCTGGGCGTGGCTGCTGCGCCAGCATCCGGCAGCGCTGATCGCGCCGTTCACGTTATTGGTGCCGATCGTCGGAATGAGTTTGGCAGTCGTATTGCTTGGCGAAGACATGACGTGGTGGAAGCTGATGGGTGCCGCGCTCGTGCTCGCCGGGCTGGCGCTGAACGTGCTGGCGTCGCGGACGCGCGTCGGCTAGCCGGTCAGGCGTACGGCTCGCGCTCCTCGCGCATCACTACTGCGCGAGCTTTGCCGACAGTTCTTTCGCGATCGCGGTGATCTGCGTGCTGGTGACAGGACTGAATACTCCTTGACCCATATGAGACGAATGGCCGGCGGTGATCTCGCCCAGCGGCGCATTGGATTCCCGGTCTTTCAGCGTCATCGTGACGTTCAGGACTGCTCGGCCGCCGAAAATTCCTACCGTGCCACGCGTTGCGCCGTGGACGTAGTTCAAATCGGTAATCGTGAGCTGAGTCACCAGCACGCGGCCGGTTTTTACTTCGGGGCCGACGATCGAGTACTTGCCCGTCGCCTTCAGATTGTCGGTGAACTCCTTTAGCAGCGTGCTCGAAGTGACTTCGAAGCCAGCCGTCTCGCGTATGTTCTTCGGCGCATCGACGATCACGTGAACCGTCTTGTACTGCGATGCCAGGCCCGACGTGATCGGATCTGAAGTCTTGATCGTCGGCGTCGCCGCGCAGCCGATGAGAAGCACCGCGGTGATGAGTCCCAGAATTCCTTTCTTCACTTGATTTCCCAGTTTTGATGACGAATCGCAGCGATTCTAAGCGTGGCGGGTAATAATTCGCAGGTTCTGACGAAGGAGCCGCGATGGACGGCAGCAAGGCAGCAGCAGGCTCGCATCACTTCATCGGCAATCGCTGGGTTGCATCGGCATCAAGCCAGACAATCGATGTCATCGATCCATCCGATGGTGCCGCATTCGCGAAGATCGCGCGCGGCAACGCGGCCGATATTGACGCCGCAGTACTCGCAGCGCGCCGTGCACTGGGAGAGTTCTTCGATGGACCCTGGGGGCGCATGACGGCGACCGAACGGGGTCGCTTGCTGATGAAGCTGTCGTATGCCATCGCCGATCATCACGACGAGCTTGCACGGTTCGAATCGCGCACTACCGGCAAGCCGCTGACGCAGGGCCGTGCCGATGCAACTGCGCTCGCGCGCTACTTCGAGTACTACGCGGGCGCGGCCGACAAGCTGCATGGCGACACGATTCCATACCAGGCCGGAATGACCGTGCTGACGGTGCGCGAGCCGCATGGCGTGACCGGTCATATCGTGCCGTGGAACTATCCGATGCAGATCTTCGGTCGCAGCGTCAGCGCTGCGCTGGCAGCCGGCAATGCATGCGTCGTCAAACCTGCCGAAGATGCGTGCTTATCCATCTTGCGAGTCGCAGAGCTGGCAGCCGATGTCGGCTTTCCCGAAGGCGCATTGAACGTCGTCACCGGTTACGGCGCCGAAGCCGGTGCAGCGCTCGCGCAGCATCGCGGCATCGATCACATTTCGTTTACCGGATCGCCGGCCACCGGTACGGCGGTCGCGCAAGCGGCGGCGATGCATCATTGCCCGGTGACGCTCGAACTCGGCGGAAAGTCGCCGCAAATCGTGTTCGCCGATGCGCACCTGGACGACGTGTCGCCGGTCGCGATCAACGCGATCGTGCAGAACTGCGGGCAAACGTGCTCCGCCGGCAGCCGATTGCTGATCGAACGGCCGATTTACGAAGAGTTGGTAGCCCGGGTCGGTGATGCGATGTCGCGATTGAAGGTCGGCCCGGCGCTGGCAGATCTGGATGCCGGACCGCTGATTCGTCAGAACCAGTTGCAACGCGTACGGGATTTCCTGAGTCGCGCGCAGCGCGATGCTGTCCCGATCGCAGCACAGGGCACCGTTGTCGATACTGCACCGGAGAGCGGCTACTACCAGGCGCCAACGCTGCTGCGCGATGTACCTTCGGGCCACATGCTGGCGCAGGAGGAAATCTTCGGCCCGGTGCTCGCGGCCATTCCATTTGACTCGGAAGACGAGATGCTGTCGATTGCCAACGGCACGATGTACGGGTTGGTGGCGGGCCTGTGGACCCGTGACGGTGCGCGCCAGATGCGAGTCGCACGCAAGCTGCGTTGCGGCCAGGTGTTCATCAACAACTACGGTGCCGGCGGCGGCGTCGAGTTGCCGTTCGGCGGCGTGAAGTCGAGCGGTTACGGACGCGAAAAGGGATTCGAGGCGCTGCTTGGATTCACGACGTTGAAAACCATCGCGATCAAGCATGGGTGAGAAGCGGTGGTTGCATGCTGCGGAGCACTGGCTGGTGCAAGCCAATCGCGCACTGCTGATCGCACTGCTGGCAGCGATGGTCGTGGTCATCTTCGTCAATGTATTGCTCCGATATACGGGCGAATCGTCATTTCTGTGGGGGGAAGAAGTCGGCCGGCATCTGATGATCTGGCTGGCATTCGTCGGTAGCGGCTTGGCATTGCGCAACGGCGCGCATATCGGTGTCGATACGCTCGAACAATCACTGCCTGCACGCGGCGCACGCATCGTGCGTGCATCGATCGCTCTGATCTTGCTGGTCCTGTTCGTTGCGCTGATGGTCGAGGGCATCGACTATGCGTGGCGCACCCGCTTCCAGGCCGCCGCGGCGCTGCAGTTTTCGATGGCGTGGGTATATGCGGGAATGCCGATCGGATGTCTGTTGATGATTGCGCATCTCGGCCTGGTCGCTCGCCGCTACGTGCTCGGTGAGCCGATCGAGCATGAAGACGGCGTGGATAAAGACCTTGCGGCCGCGTTGTAGGCGCGATCTCCGCCGATGGCCTGGACGCTTTTCATCACGGCAATCTTGTTGCTCGCGCTCGGCGTGCCGGTCGCGTTTTCGCTCGCAGCGGCAGCGCTGCTCGCGGTTGCACTCGACGATCGCTACACCACGATCGTGGTGCTCAAGGAGATGTTCACCGGCATCGACAGCTTTCCGCTGCTCGCTGTGCCGTTTTTCATTCTCGCTGCGGAATTGATGACCGGCGGCAAACTGACCGAAGTGCTGCTGCGCTTTGCGTCGCAATTCGTCGGGCATCGGCGCGGCGGGCTCGGCCACGCGAACGTGATGTCGCTGACGTTCTTCTCCGGCATCAGCGGCTCGGCACTGGCCGATGCGGCGGGCCCCGGCTCGATGATGATCAAGATGATGGACAAGGCCGGCTACTCGAAAGCGTATGCGGCCGCGTTGACGGCTTCGACCGCGATCGTCGGCCCGATCATTCCGCCGTCGATCATCATGATCATCTACGCGCTGCAGGACGAACGGGTATCGGCCGGCGCATTGTTCATGGCCGGCTTGCTGCCGGGACTCTTGATCGCCGTCGCGATGATGGTCGTCAATCAGATCATCTCGACGCGCCGCCACTATCGTGCCGACGCCGCGCGCCCATCGGCACGCGAGATGGTAGGCAACACTGTGAATGCGATTCCCGCGTTGCTGCTGCCGGTGATCATCCTCGGCGGTATTCGCGCCGGAATATTCACGCCGACCGAAGCCTCAGTCGTCGCGGTCGTCTACGCATTGCTTTGTGGAATGTTCATCTATCGCTCGCTGCGCTGGAAAGATGTGCCATCGATTCTGTCGCGCTCGGCGATCCTGAGCGCGTCGGTGCTGCTGATCGTCGCCGCGAGCGCGGCGTTCGCGTGGGTGCTGACGATCGAGAACGTGCCGCAAACGCTGGCGGGCTTCATTACATCGCTCGACGTCGGCCCGCTGACGCTGTTGCTGATGATCAACGTGCTGTTGCTGCTGTTCGGCATCTTCATCGAGCCGCTGCCGGGCGTGATGGTGCTGGTGCCGATCCTGGCGCCGGTCGCGCACGCAGCCGGTATCGATCCGGTACACTTCGCGATAATCGTGATCTACAATCTGACGCTCGGCATGATCACGCCGCCGGTGGGTGGGTTGCTTGCCGTGACTTCGACCGTATCGAAGGTGCCGATGGGTGCGTTGGTTCGCGAACTGCGACCGTTCCTGCTTGCGCACCTGATCGTACTGCTGATCGTGACCCTGGTGCCGGTGCTGTCAACGTGGTTGCCGTACTCGAGCGGTCTGGCGGTGCCGTTGAAATAAAACGGGCCGCGACCGCGGCCCGATTTCTTGCCCTGCTACGGTTACTTAAAATCCTGGATCTTCTTGATGTTGGCTGCGCCGAACTCCTTTGCGAAATCCGACCACACCGGTGTCATCGCCTTGCGAAACGCCGGCCCGTCAACCGCGGTCACGACTTCCATCCCGCCGGCGCGCAGTTGCGCGATGCCATCGCGCTCGTCGTCGTTGACCTTCTTGCGTTGCGCGGCCGACGCAGCCTTGCCTGCTTCGGTAAACGCCTTCTTGTCGGCATCCGACAGCTTGTTCCATAGCGCGGGTGACACGATCAGCAGCGCCGGCGAGTACACATGGCCGGTCAGCGACAGATGCTTCTGCACCTGCGAAAACTTGGCGGACAAGATCACCGGGATCGGATTTTCCTGACCGTCAACCACGCCGGTCTGCAACGCGCCGAACAGCTCGGGAAACGCCATCGGCGTCGGCTGGATGCCGATCGACTGAAACGCCTGCATGTGAACCTTGTTCTGCATGCTGCGAATTTTCAGGCCCTTGGCATCTTCGGGCTTGACGATCGGACGCTTGCTGTTGGTCATGTGACGGAAGCCGTTTTCGGTCCACGCGATCGCTACCAGCCCCTTCGCCGGAAACTTCGCGCGCAGATCGTCGCCGATCGGCCCGTCCATCACACGCCGCGCATGGTCGTAATCGCGAAACAGAAACGGAATGTCGACGATGTTGACTTCGGGGACGAAATTGCCGACCGGCCCGGTCGATGTGTTGACGATATCGAGCGTGCCCAATTGCACGGCCTCGATCATCTCGCGCTCGCCGCCGAGCGCAGAGCCGGGAAACTGCTGGCATTTGTAGCGGCCGCTGGTGCGCTTGTCGACCTCTTCGCAAAACGCGTTCGAGCCGACGCCGTAGTGCGAAGTCGGCGTGGTGGCGTAGCCGAGCTTGATCGTCGTCTGCGCGGCAGCGGGCGCGCTGGCGGCAAGCAAAAGCACTGCAGCGAGCGCGGGACGTAGCAACATCCTAGGGTGCATCTGTTTCATTACCTGTCTCCTGGCCCATCGCGTCGTGCGAATCGAGCGCGCAAGTATGGAGCCGCTCGTGCGCGTGTCAAGCCGACGTTTACTGAGGGCCAAGCTCGCGCTGCCCGGCACGCAACACGGCGGCCGGTGAATCCGGTAATGCGCCCGGCAGCTTTGCGAAACCAAGCGCGGCGTCGCGGAAGTAAGCCGCGGCATCGGCTTCGTCCCCCACGGCTTCCGCGAGCCGAGCTAACGCGAGCAGAGTCGACGGATTCTTCCCGACCGCCAAACTTTCCAGCAAATATGTTTTCGATTTACCCCATAGCTGCTCACGCAGACAGATCAAGCCGGCCGCTCGTAACAACGCAGCGCGGACGGGTGCCGCACCGGCCTGCGGTGCGAGCTTGAGCCAACCTTCAATTTTTTCAAGCTGATCGCGCGCGGGAACTGCGTGCGTGCGCGCGTACTCATCGAGCAAACGCCTGGCGGAATCATCCCATTCGGCCGACGGTTGCTGCAGCACTGCCTCGATCGCTTCAGCAGCGAGCCGGCCAAGCCCGAACTCGGGCTCTGACCGGTTGAACAATCGCGCAGCTTCCAGCGCAATCTCCGGTACCTGCCGATCTGCCTCGGGCATCGATCGCCACATCGCTTCCAGCGCCGCCGGATCGTTGCCTGGCGCGGCGATCAACTCGCGATAGACGGCTTGCTTGAGCTTGCGCGCCAGCACCGGATGCAGCGCATTCCGTTTCTCGAGCAATCGCACGGCCTTGAGCGCCTCATCCCAGCGCCCCGACTGCAGATTCGCGTTCAGCGCGATTCGCATCGCATGAATGTGGCGCCGGCCGCCGCCTTTCAGACGATCGATGGCTGCCAGTGCGGCTTCGTTTTCCCTTTGTTCGATCAACATTTCCGCGCTCGCAATCAGCCGTGCGGTCTCGATGTCGGTGTCGTCTCCCGCACGGTCGAGCCACTCGTCGCGCCGTGCGTATTCCTGCATGCGGTGCGCCGCGCGGGCGCCGATCAACGCAGAAATGCCAGCGGTCGTGCTTGACGACTGTGCCGCGCGAGCGGACTTTTCGGCGCGCGCGAAACGTCCTTCCAGGAAATTCTTGACCGCTTCGATCAGTGCGCGGTTACCGCCGATTTCTTCGCGACGAGCGCGATACAGGCGCACCTGCTCCGGAAAATCGGCCATCTTCTGCACCACGCGCGCAGCCCAGTAGGTTGCCCCGAGCAGCAGCACAAGCACAAGCAGTGCAAGATTCAGCGACACGTCAATGCGATACGGCGGCACGAACAAGGCGACGTTGCCAAGATTGGTCTTCAGGAACAACGCGGTGAGCGCCGCCAGCAGCGACAGCAATAGTGCAGAACTAAGCCAACGCATTGCCACTAGCGGATAGGCGCAGTTCGCACCGCGCGTACCGCCGCCATGCTGTCGCCAATCGTCGGCAACTCGACCGACAGCGCGGTCGATGCGAGCTGCTTCAGCAACGCGACTGCACTGGCCGTCTGCGGCGCTCGAGTATCGATATAGCGCGTGATCAGTGCCTGCGCTTCGGCGAGGTCGGCGCGATAAAGTCGATCGTTGCGCGCCAGCAGCGCTTGCCGCGCGTTCAGCAGTCGCAAGCGCAGCTGCTGCCGTATTAATGCTTGCTGCTGGGAGTCGAGCAGCACCGACTCCGGCGCATCGACGTGGCGAATACGAATCAGATCGCGATACTCGCCGAGCTCGCTCTGCAGTGCGCGCCACTGGCGCTCCCACCAGGTGGAGGGTGGCGGCATGGCCGTTGCTTCGCCCCCCCGCGATGGCGATGGTGCAGGTGCCGCGACGCTGCCCGGACTGGCGCCGGCCAGTAACGGCCAGCTATCGATCGCAGAGGCAAGTTGATCGAGTTTCAACGCAATGCCTGTGAAATCGACCGTAGGCGCCGCCTTCAAGCGCTCGATATCGCGCGCCAATACACGCCGCAGCGGCAAGACTCGCGCATTATCGGAACGCGAAAGCCGTGCATCAGCCGTCTGCAACGCCGCCAGCGCGGTCGCAATATTGCCGCTCAATTGCAGCTCCTGCGCGGCAAGCGTGATCAACCGTTCGACTTCGACCAGCACCGCTTCATCGCGGCCGCGCGATAAGTCCGAATACAACTGCTCGAGCCCCTCGCGCTGACCCTGCTCTTCGGCCAGCCGCGCTTCGACCACTGCGGCTTGCTGCCGCGCGGCGCGCGCCTCGGCGTCGGCGCGCGTCGCGGTTTCGTTTGCAGTGGAAACCGCCTGTTGGAGCTCAGCCAATCGGCGCGCCGACTCGCGCTTGACGTTGCCCAGTTGGCGATACGAGTAACCGGCCGCGAATATCGCAATCACCAGCGCAGTCAGCGCGATCCAGACCAATGCCGAGCGGCGAATATCGAGTGACGAGCCCGATGCCGCAGAATCATCCGCCGGGGCCGGAGATGTGTTTAGCGGTTCGTTGGTCACGGTCTTGCGCAGCAGATGATGAAGTTGCGAAGCTAAACGCTCAATGCTGTGAGCGGGATTTACCTGCAAGCGTTCTAGCGCTTACTGCGAATCAATTCTAGCTTGGCGATGATCGAATCGTCGTCGAATGTGGCGCGCATCACACGTGTATAGCCGTCCGCCATCAGTTGCTGCGCGATGCGCGCATGGCTTGCGATCGCAGTTCCAGTGCGCAGCCAGGCGCGGCCTGCAGCGCCAACCTGCTGGTCAAGCGCCGCCATCGCTTCGCTGCTGCTGAAAATGATCGCCGGGCTTACATCGGCGGCGATCCATTCGTGCAACTGCGTCAGATCGCCGGCAGACAACCGATGCGGGCGGCGCGAATACACCGCAATGGCATCGACCACGGCGCCGCTTTCGGCAAAGCGCTCGCTAAGCCAGTTACGTCCATCCTCGGCCCGCAGCAATAACACGCGCTGCGCGCGCCTCGCGCTTGCTTGCCAGGCGCGCCAGAACGCTTCCGATCCGGATTCGCCCTCGTCGTCCGGCGCTATCAGCGTCGCACTCGCATCCGGCTTCACTTCCGTTTCGATTGCCGCGCGCGTCGACGCGCCGACCGCGCCGATCATCGTGCGGGCGGGCCACGTGCCATCAAGCAGTGGCTGCACGGCACGAACGGCGTTAGGGCTGACAAAAATTGCGAGGTCATAGTTGGCCAGCTGCGCCAGCGCGGCGTGCGCAGCCGCAACATCGCGCGCCGCCCCAATGTCGAATGCCGGCCACCAGACAGCGCGTAGCCCGCGTTCGACGACTCGGTCGTAAAGCCGCTTACCCGCGCTAGCAGGCCGCGTGACGATAACGACCTCCGGCACGACACCCTCGTTCACACGGACGCGAGCAATCGCAACGCGCCCAGCTTTGTCAGCCGTTCGACCGCCTGGCGTGCCAGACTGTCCGGATCGGCCAGCGGTCCGCGCACTTCGGTTTCGACGTACTCGCCGGTCTTCGCGTTACCCACCAACGCTCGCAACCACAAGGTGTCGCTTTCGACTTCGGCGTATGCCGCCAGCGGCACCTGACAGCTGCCGCCCAAACCGCGCGATACGCCGCGCTCGGCTGCAATGGCCGCATGAGTCGCGGCGTCATTGAATGGCTCGAGCAGTTCGGCAGTCGCCGCATCGTCGCTCTTGATTTCGATGCCAAGCGCGCCCTGGCCCGGTGCGGGCAACGACACGCTCGTTGGAATGATCTGCCGAATGCGTGCGGCAAACCCGAGGCGCTTGAGTCCGGCTGCCGCCAGCACTAGCGCATCGAACTCGCCTTTGTCCAGCTTAGCCAGGCGGGTGCCGACATTGCCGCGAATCGAGTGAATCGCGAGCTGCGGAAACCGCGCGCGCAGCATCAGTTCGCGCCGCAAGCTGGACGTTCCGATGCGCGCCCCGGCCGGCATCTCTTCGAGTGCCGCGTGGCGGTTCGACACCATGCAATCGCGCGGGTCTTCGCGCGTCAGCACCGCGGCCAGCGCGAATTCGGGATCGAGCCGCATCGGCACGTCCTTCAGCGAATGCACTGCAAGTTGCGCACGGCCGTCGAGCAATGCGAGTTCGAGCTCCTTGACGAACAGCCCCTTGCCGCCCTCCTTGGACAATGGGCGATCAAGAATCCGGTCGCCGAGCGTCGTCATGCCGAGCAGCTCAACCTGTAAACCGGCATGCCGACTTACCAGCAAACCTCGAACGTACTCAGCCTGCCATAGCGCCAGCGGGCTTTCGCGCGTCGCGATAACGACGCGTACCCGCGCGGTCATTGATCAGTATCCGTGCAGATCGCTAGGCCGCCGTCAGAACGGCGCGCTGGATATCTTGCGACAAAGCAACTTCCACAAAATAGCATGCGGCATCGTGTCAAACGGAGCTTGTAACGTCAACCGACCGAGCAAAAGGCAGGAAAGCGCCAGTCAGACCGCGCTTAGCTTTTCGCCGCCGCCTTCACCGTGGGCCACTGTCTGCGACTGATCGGCAAGCGCTCCGCCGCTTCTTTCAGCAACACTTCCCAGTGCCCTTCGGACGATTCGCCTTCTTCGTCGACCGCACCACGCACCCTTTGAAAACCGAGGATGCCTGTGCGTGCAACCAGCGCGTTGCGATGAATGCGGACGAAGCGGTCGCCGAACTCCGCTTCGAGTCCGGTCAACGATTCTTCGGTTAAATGCTCGCGCGTGCGGGTCTTGATCGTCACGTACTTCAATTCGGCGCGCAGATAGACGATTTCATCGATCGGCACCAGGATCATCCGGCCGCGTTCGGACACTGTCAGGTGCGAACGCACCGCGCCGATGGTCTTGGCCAGCTCTTCGATGCGCGGCTCGTGCGTGCGGAAGCGTTCGGCGCGTGCCAGTGCGGCGATCAGCCGCTCGGCGCGCACCGGCTTCATCAGGTAGTCCAGCGCCTGAACTTCGAATGCGTCGAGCGCGTGTTCGTCGTAGGCGGTGACGAAGATCACTGCTGGCGGGTTTTCGCGCTGCGCCAGATGGCGCGCGACTTCGATACCGTTCATATCGGGCATGTGCACGTCGAGCAGCACCACGTCCGGATGCAGGCGATCGGCTTCTTCCAACCCGTGAATACCGCCGTCAGCTTCGCCGACCAGTTGCAGCGACACCTGCTCGGAGCAATCGCGCAACACCTGGCCCAGCCGCGCACGCGCCGGTGGCTCATCGTCGACGATCATCACGTTCAACATCGCTTTGCCCTGCTCCATCGCTTACTCTTCAA